>NZ_JBHFKV010000037.1:0-52461 GCF_042879355.1 Photorhabdus sp. RM71S
CTGGGAAACGGGCAAAGAAAAGGCCAGAGAAATCCGTTTGAGTCCGTGGGGTAAAAAGGTGCACAAGCGGCGAAAAGAAACGATAGAACGGAGTTTTGCGGATGCGAAGCAACATCATGGGCATCGTTATGCCCGTTTTCGTGGGTTGCGGAAAGTGCAAATACAGTGTCTCCTGGCGGCAACAGCCCAAAATATCAAGAAGATAGCCTTGCTGGTCGCAATGCTGTGTTGTTTTTATCTCTGGAGAGCGAGTGTTTTATTGTAGGAGAAGCGAAAATAGCGCCCTGGCGGGGGATTAAACCGGGTTAATGAGGAAAATAGATGGCATTATGATTCATAATGAAAGGAACAGACCCCGTTATTTTCAACGAGGTTTGTCAGCGGTCTGAAAGGCGGTTTCCCGCCTTTTCATTGTTACTGCAAGCGCCCGTGGCAATGTTTATATTTTCTACCCGATCCACAAGGACAAGGATCATTACGGCCTACTTTACGAGCTCCACTGGCAATCTGAGCTTCTGTTGTAGACATCAATGCGCCTTTTTCAACCTCATGGCTTAATTGCTGTTGCCTTGCCAAGCGTTCAGCTTCCGCCCGGCGCTGTTGCTCCAATGCCTCTACTTCCTCCGGCAATCTCACTTGAACTTTGCTCAATGTACTAATCACTTCATATTTCAGCGATTCCAGCATGTTTGCAAACATAGCGAAAGATTCACGTTTATATTCCTGTTTTGGATCTTTCTGAGCATAACCACGGAGATGGATCCCCTGACGTAGGTAATCCATTGCTGCCAGATGCTCTTTCCACAACATATCCAGAGTCTGCAACATGATACCTTTTTCGAAATTACGCATCATTTCAATGCCAACAATCTCTTCTTTACGTTTATAGACTTCAACAGCCTGTTCAAGGATACGCTCACGCAACGTCTCTTCGTGTAACTCAGGCTCTTTATCCAACCACTCTTTGATCGGCAACTCTAAATCGAAATCAGTCACTAAACGTTGCTGCAAACCTTCCACATCCCACATCTCTTCCAGAGATTGAGGGGGAATATAAGCATCGATGGTTGCTTTAAATACATCTTCACGAATGCTACCAATGGTTTCACTAACATCACTCACATCCAGCAAGTCGTTACGCTGAGCATAAATAGCACGGCGCTGATCGTTAGCAACATCATCGTATTCTAACAATTGTTTACGTATATCGAAGTTACGGCTCTCCACTTTACGTTGAGCATTAGCAATGGCTTTGGTTACCCACGGATGTTCAATCGCCTCACCCGGTTTCATACCCAGTTTACGCATCATGCCAGTGACACGATCAGAGGCAAAAATACGCATCAGTGAGTCTTCCATTGATAAATAGAAACGGGATGATCCCGCATCCCCTTGACGCCCGGAACGCCCGCGTAACTGATTATCAATACGACGAGACTCATGACGCTCCGTACCGATAATATGCAAACCACCCGCAGCCAGAACCATGTCATGACGCTCCTGCCATGCGGTTTTAATCTCTTCAATCTGAGCTTCTGTGGGCTCTGTCAATTTAGCAATTTCTGCCTGCCAACTGCCACCCAGCACAATATCTGTACCACGACCAGCCATGTTAGTCGCAATAGTTACCGCACTCGCCTGACCCGCCTGAGCAATAATATCCGCTTCCATTGCATGAAATTTGGCGTTAAGTACGTTGTGCTCGATACCCGCGTTAGTCAGTTCACGGGAAACCAGTTCAGATTTTTCAATAGAAATAGTTCCCACCAATACAGGTTGCCCCTTGCTGGTACGTTCTCGGATATCTTCAATGATAGCTTCAATTTTTTCAGCTTCGGTCATATAAACCAGATCTGGCAAATCATTACGGATCATTGGACGGTTTGTCGGAACCACAATGGTATCAAGCTTATAAATAGAGCTAAACTCAAACGCTTCTGTATCTGCCGTACCGGTCATACCCGCCAGTTTTTTATACAACCGGAAGTAGTTTTGGAAGGTAATTGAAGCTAACGTTTGGTTTTCATTCTGAATTTCTACACCCTCTTTAGCTTCAACAGCCTGATGCAATCCATCAGACCAGCGACGCCCCTGCATAGTACGGCCCGTATGCTCATCAACAATAATGACTTCACCCTCTTTCACGATATAGTCAACATCACGGGTAAACAGCGCATGGGCACGTAGTGCGGCTGTAACATGGTGCATTAACATGATGTTAGTGGGTGAATACAGAGATTCACCTTCTTCCATCAATTTCGCTTCCACTAACAATTGCTCAACCAGAACCAGACCGCGTTCTGTCAAGTTAACCTGACGGGATTTCTCATCAACAGAAAAGTGGCCTTCTCCCTGGAAAGTCTCTGAATCTTCTTTTTCCTGGCGAATCAGTTTAGGGATCAGCTTATTGACCTTGATATAAAGTTCAGAGCTGTCTTCCGCCGGGCCGGAAATAATCAATGGGGTACGCGCTTCGTCAATCAGAATGGAGTCAACCTCATCCACCAGCGCATAATGCAATTTACGCTGAACACGCTCTTCCGGACTAAATGCCATGTTGTCACGAAGATAGTCAAAGCCATATTCGTTGTTAGTACCATAGGTAATATCCGCCGCATATGCCTGGCGTTTAACGGGTGCCGGCATACCTGGCAGGTTAATACCAACACTCAATCCCAGAAATTCAAACAATGGGCGGTTATTTTCGGCATCACGCTGCGCCAGATAATCATTCACAGTGACTACGTGAACACCATGCCCAGTTAATGCATTCAAATAAGCAGGCAAAGTCGCTGTCAGTGTTTTACCTTCACCAGTGCGCATCTCCGCAATACAACGTTCATTCAGAACCATACCACCCAGTAACTGAACGTCGAAATGACGCATAGCAAACACGCGCTTACTTGCTTCACGTGCTGTTGCAAACGCTTCAGGTAACAGATTTTCCAGCGATTCGCCTTTTTCCAAACGGGCACGGAATTCGGCTGTTTTACCCTTCAATTCATCATCAGACAATTTTTCAAACTCTGGCTCCATGCGGTTGATGACATCAACAACTTTACGCATACGGCGCAGTGTACGGTCATTACGACTACCAAAAACCTTTGTTAATAATTTAATCAGCATAGTTAATTACATCTCAGATAAGGCCGTTATCTCGCAGCCAGCAAATAGTTATTTATTTCGAAAATTTGTAAAAAAACGAAGATTCAGAGGTAAGCAGTAGGACCTGCACGGATACCTTGGGCTTTAGCAATCCAAAACGTCGGAGTATAAGAAGATTGTGATGCAACATTCAGGAACAGTATATCTAAGACTGGTTCAGGTGGCTTAGGTTCCCGAACTAATAGTGTATTCAGGGTTTCCAGAACAAGCTGCTGAATACTGCAAGAACTTAACCGGATACTTTGTTTTGCTGTTTCATCGCTCATAGGTTGCGAAACAGAAAAAGCAAAAGAAAGCTGTCTTATCACGTTACGTACAGCATGTTGTTGCCAGTAATTAACGCCATTGGCTGGCTGGTGTTGAACATTCTGCAATGAGAATAGATTATCAAAAGCCGATAAAGCCTGATTTCGCCAACTCTGGCTAGGCGAGGTATTAGCTTGTGAAATATTATCGGTAACACCCGCTAAAATGGTAGGAACGCCAATACTTGCCGCAACCACCCCTAATAACAGATGTGACCAGAAATAACGTCTGCCAAATTGTCGCCAAAGATTTAGAATACCCATTAATCCTTCATCATACCGGAGCTACTTTCATTATGCGCGATAGCCGCCCACAATCATTAGATGTTCTTTTTGAAGACGCCGCCGCCGTTGAGAAAAGCCCGCTTCATGTTATCCAGCAACGTGCCGTCGCTTTGTTAAAACTTAACCGTGCCGTTGTCAGCTTGCTTCCCGCACAATTACATCCGTGGTGCCGGGTCGCTAATTATCGCAAACAAATTCTGGTACTGGAAGCAGGAAACGCCAGTTGGATGACCAGATTACGTTACGAGCTGCCAACGCTGCTTTCTACACTAAGAAGCGAAATTCTACCATCATTGTCATCTATCGACATCAGGATTAACCCATCACTCATGATTAAGCATGGCAATAGTGCGCAGAGCTTCGCAAAAACGATGAGCGATGATCATAAAACTTTACCGACACGTCAGTTAAGTCAAGAGAGTGCGAAAGAATTAATAATGCTAGCGAACCGTAGTCCAAAAAAGCTGAAGGAAAGATTAGAACGACTAGCTGCACTGGCCGGAGAGAGTGCCAGTACAGCTAAAACGACTAAGCGATAACGCTAAATAAATTTAAGTGCTAACGCTGATAAGTGCTAACGCCGAGTAAAAAACATCAGCGAGAACAAAATCACTGATAACATAACCCACTGATATATCATTGAATTATTATCAGCATACTAGAGAGTTATGCCATTGCAGTTGATGGAGCACGAAAAGCCAATGGCATTTCAGCTTCATCTTCGAAAGTAATCAGCTCCCATGCACTTTCTTGCGCCAGAACTGCCTGCAATAGTTTATTGTTCAACGCATGACCAGATTTGAACGCAGTAAATGCGCCAATGATGTTATAGCCACACATAAACAGATCACCAATTGCATCCAGCATTTTATGGCGGACAAATTCGTCTTCAAAACGCAAGCCATCTTCATTAAGCACACGATAGTCATCAACAACAATCGCACAATCAAAGCTGCCACCTAAACACAACCCTTTAGATTGTAAGTACTCAATATCACGCATAAAGCCAAATGTACGTGCACGACTGATTTGACGAACAAACGCTTCTGCCGAGAAATCCAGACAGTAACGTTGAGTGCTTGAATCAATCGCAGGGTGATTGAAATCAATAGTGAAATCCAGGCTGAAACCATTATAAGGCGCCATCTCTGCCCACTTATCCCCCTCCTCCACACGCACGGTTTCCTTAATACGCAGGAATTTTTTAGATGTGTTCAGCTCTTCAATACCCGCATCCAACAGCAGGAAAACAAACGGGCTGGCACTACCATCCATAATGGGAATTTCTGGCGCATCAACTTCGATAATAATATTATCGATACCTAACCCCGCAAGCGCTGCATTCAGGTGCTCAACCGTTGAGATTCGCACGTCATGCTCATTTACCAGGCAAGTACAGAGCATAGTATCACGCACGGATTTTGCATCTGCCGGAAAATCAACCGGTGGATTCAAGTCAGTGCGGCGATAGATGACCCCGGTGTTAGCCGGTGCTGGGCGCATTGTTAGCGTGACTTTTTTGCCGGTATGTAGACCGACACCAGTCGCCTGAACAATACGTTTAAGTGTCCTTTGTTTGATCATCGTTTTATCTCGCAATGTTATCCATCCTGCCAACCACTATACACTATGATTGGCGGGCAAGTTTAGCACAAAAAGCGGAGAATCCAATTTTTTAGCTATTAATCGGCCTGTTTACGCAAAAATGCAGGAATATCCAAATAATCAGGCTCCTTGCTAGTTTGTACGCTTTGGTCATTCACCACTTTTGCTGCTGGTTTATTTTCTTCAGACAATGAAGACATACCGCCAGGCATTTGCTGATGACGGTGTTCCATTACACTTGACTGAGAAGACTTATTGGTAACCAACGTAATTTCAGGACGTTTATCCATACCAATACCCGTGGCAACCACAGTCACACGCAACTCATCATTCATGTCTGGATCCAGAGAGGTGCCGATCACGACAGTTGCATTATCAGATGCAAATGCTCGGATCGTGTTACCCACTGTTTCGAACTCATCCAAACGCAGATCAAAGCCAGCAGTAATGTTAACCAGAACACCACGAGCGCCTGACAAGTCGATATCTTCCAGCAATGGGCTGGATATCGCCATCTCAGCAGCTTCTTCCGCACGATCTTCACCCTGCGCAATACCGGAACCCATCATAGCGTAGCCCATTTCGGACATCACGGTACGCACATCAGCAAAGTCAACATTCATTAGACCTGGACGCGTGATCAGTTCAGCGATACCCTGAACCGCACCTTTCAAAACATCATTAGCTGCGCCGAAAGCATCCAGGAGTGAAATGCCGCGGCCAAGTACTTTTAACAGTTTGTCGTTAGGGATAGTAATCAATGAATCTACATGCTTGGACAATTCAGTGATCCCTTGTTCGGCAAATGCCATACGTTTCTTACCTTCGAAATTGAAAGGCTTAGTCACCACAGCAACTGTCAAAATTCCCAGCTCTTTTGCAATCTCAGCCACCACAGGCGCGGCGCCAGTACCGGTACCACCGCCCATACCGGCAGCGATAAATACCATATCCGCACCATCAAGCGCAGTACGCAATGCATCCCGATCTTCTTGAGCAGCAGTACGACCAACTTCCGGGTTTGCACCCGCCCCCAAACCTTTAGTAATACCATTACCAATCTGGATAGTCTGGCCGACAGCAGTTTTACGCAATGCCTGAGCATCCGTATTTACTGCAAAGAATTCAACACCTTCGATGCGTTCACGCACCATGTGCTCAACAGCGTTACCGCCGCCGCCGCCGACGCCGATGACCTTAATCACCGCGTCATTGGTTAATTCTATTGGTTCAAACATAGTTTCTCTCCGCTTTATGCCTTTATATCGAGACTAAAAATAGATGTAGTCTCTGTATAAAATTAAAACTCTTTTTTCAGCCAGCTACTGACTCTCTTAAACCAACGGCTCACTGAAACATGTTTTTCAATATCCGCATCACCATTAAGATGAGAGGCTTTTCCGTAATGCAGCAACCCTACCGCTGTTGAATAATAGGGTTGCTGCGCATAGTCCGTCAGACCAGTAATATTAAGAGGTTGACCGATACGCACCTGAGCATGAAACACACGCTGAGCGCATTCAGCCAAACCATCAATCTGAGCACCACCGCCAGTCAAGACAATACCCGCCGCCAGATGGTGTTTAACCCCCTGCTGGCGTAACTGTTCCTGCAATCGCAAGATTTCATCATTCACTAAATTCAGTAATTCGATGTAACGCGGCTCAATGACTTCAGCCAACGTCTGACGCTGTAAGCTACGTGGTGGGCGTCCACCGACACTAGGTACCTCCACACTTTCATCTTTGCTGACCAACGAACCTAGTGCACAACCGTGGCGTACTTTTATCGTTTCTGCATCGCTTGGTGGCGTACCAAAGGCATAAGCAATATCACTGGTGACAACGTTACCGGCATAAGGAATAACTTTGGTATGACGCAGCGCTCCGCCGGTATACACCGCAATATCCATCGTCCCTCCGCCAATATCTACCACGCAAACGCCCAATTCACGCTCGTCTTCGGTCAAAACAGCATAGCTGGCAGCCAACCCGGAAAAAATAAGCTGATCGACTTTCAAGCCACAGCGTTCAACGGCTTTTGCAATATTCTTCGCCATATCATTATGACAGGTAATCAAGTGAACTTTCGCCTGCATACGTACACCGGAAAGCCCCACCGGATTTTTAATGCCTTCCTGATAATCGATAGCATATTCTTGCGGAATAACATGCAGTATTCGGTATTCATCACGTACACGAACTGATTTGGCAGTATGAACAACATTGTCCACATCTTCCTGAGTAACTTCCTCTTCGGAAATAGGAACCATCCCGATTTCATTCTGACAACTGATATGTTTTCCAGATAACGCCAGATAAACAGAGGAAATTTGACAATCTGCCATCAATTCAGCCTGATCGATAGCCCGCTGTACACATTTAACAACCGACTCTAGGTCGTTTACACCGCCTTTATCCATACCGCGGGATGGACAGCTTCCCACCCCGATAATATTAACCATACCATCGGGCAGAATTTCACCAACAAGGGCAGATACCTTTGCTGTGCCAATCTCTAGGCCAACTACTAATTTTCTGTCCGTCGATTTGATCATCGTTGTTCTGCCTGCCTCATATAATTATTGCCAGTAATTGTTTATTGCCCTTTGACCGGAGCATTAGGATCACCAATTGGTAAAGATGCCCAACCTACCGCGGCACCACTGTCATAACGCAAATCCACATAATCTACCCTTTTCTCTGTGTTCTGCTGTAACAGCGGATAAAGCTCGATAAAACGTTTAATACGGCCTGTTGTATCCATTCTTCCCAGCTTTAGCTGGATACCATTATCCAGAGTCAGTTGCCAGGAACGACGCGCAGTCATTGCCGTCGCTTTTAATTTCAGTTTATTGGCAGCGAGAAGTTTAGCCATGGCTCGGTAACCATCAAGTACTTCTTTTTCACTGCCTTGTGGGCCATAAAGCATCGGGAAATACCCTTTAGTTCCCCATTCAGCCGGAATGCTGAATACCTGACCTTCGGTATCCAGCATCTGTGTGTCATTCCAGCGCACATAAGGGATATATTCTACCAGATGAATTCTCAGTTCATCAGGCCACTGTTTACGGACAGTGACTTGCCTTATCCACGGCATCCGTTCAATTTGTTGCTGAATGATATTCACATCCTGCGTCATGAAAGTTCCCGGTTGCCCTAGTGACAAAATTGCCTGCCGGATATCATCGTTGGTAGTGTAGTGACGCTCACCCGTTACCACCAGTTTTGAAATAGGCAATCTGTTAGCATCTTTCATCCAGTTAAGGACGGCCAAACCTCCCCAAATAATGGTCCCAAGTACCATCAGGAAGAAGATAAGCCCTGCCAGGTAAGAGCCGTTACTAGGACGGGAACTGCTATTTTCATTATCCCGTCCCCTCACTTTCAGGGCCGCTTGAGACATATCAATCAGCCAACTCCAAAATCTTTACCACCAACTGTGAAAAACTTAATCCCGCCTGACGCGCAGCCATCGGCACCAAGCTGTGACTGGTCATCCCCGGAGAGGTATTCACTTCCAACAGATAGAAATCACCATCAGTATCCATCATGACATCAACTCGCCCCCAACCACTGCACCCAACTGACTGATAAGCTTTAAGCGCCAGTTCTGTCAATTGCTGCTCTTTTTCATCACTTAAGCCACTTGGACAAAAATATTGTGTTTCTTCAGACCAATATTTTGCATCATAGTCATAAAAAACAGCAGCGGGTTGAATACGAATAGAAGGTAAAGCCGTATCACCAAGGATGGCTACTGTGTATTCCGGGCCGTTCAACCATTTTTCTACCAGCAAGTCAACGTCATAACGAAACGCTACCTCTAATGCGCCACGCAACTCTGAAATCTCATCAACCTTAGTCATACCAACACTGGAACCTTCCAGACTTGGCTTAACAATTAATGGCAAACCTAAATCTGCTACATATTCTTGGAGTTGAGAATCAGTCAATCGTTCAAATTGCTGAGAATTAATTGAAACATATGGCGAAACAGTCAACCCAATTCCCTGCCATAACTGTTTTGTCCGCAATTTATCCATTGACAATGCAGAGGCCATCACGCCACTACCGGTATAGGGTAACTGCAAAAATTCCAATACACCTTGCAAAGTACCGTCTTCCCCACCACGCCCATGAAGCGCGATAAAGACTTTCTCAAATCCAGCTTCTTTAAGTTGAGTCACAGGAAAATCTTTTGTATCAACTGGATGTGCATCAATACCCGCTTCTCTCAATCCAGCCAACACGGCTTGTCCCGATAACAGCGAAACTTCACGCTCAGCGGAAGTTCCTCCCAACAGTACCGCGACTTTCTCAGCCATTGTGTTTTTCCTCATTCAAAGATGGCTGTAATTTCGTTTCAGCCAGATTACGCGCTATTTTGCCTATATTGCCGGCCCCTTGAACCAGAATTAAATCATTACCATCCAGCACCTGTGCCAATGCAGCGGTCACCTTTGCCGGATCAGAGACCAAAATCGGATCTAACTTACCGCGGCTACGGATAGTACGGCACAACGAACGACTATCTGCCCCCGGAATAACCACTTCACCCGCAGAGTAAACATCCAACATCAGCAATACATCTACCTGATTCAATACATTGGCAAAGTCATCGTACAAATCACGAGTTCGGGTATAACGATGAGGTTGAAATATCATCACAATCCGTTTATCCGGCCAGCCAGCACGAGCGGCTTTAATGGTTGCATCCACTTCCGTTGGATGATGACCATAATCATCAACCAACATCGCACTGCCACCTTTGCCGTTAACATGTTCCAGAGGAAAATTCCCCAAAAAATCAAAACGGCGCCCGGTTCCCTGAAAACCTGCCAACGCAGCCAAAATATCACTGCCAGAAATCCCCTCCTCAGTCGCAACAGCCACTGCCGCCGCCGCATTCAGCGCATTATGGCGACCCGGTGCATTCAATACGACTTTCAGATCCGCCATATCTTGACGACTAACAGTAAAATATCCCTGAGCACCTTTTTGCTGATAATGGGTGATACGTACGTCCGCTTCTTCACTAAAACCATACGTCGTGATATAGCGCCCAACACGAGGAATTAACTCTTTGGCAACCGGATCATCAATGCACATGACTGCACGTCCGTAAAAAGGTAGGTTGTGCAAGAAGTTGATAAACGTCTGTTTCAAGTTTTCGAAGTCACCATGATAGGTATCCATATGGTCTGCTTCGATATTCGTAATGACCGCCACCATCGGCTGCAAATGCAAGAAAGAAGCATCACTTTCGTCAGCTTCCGCAATTAAATAACGGCTACTGCCAAGACGAGCATGCGTTCCTGCTGCTTTAACTAAACCACCATTAACAAAAGTGGGATCTAAACCAGCCTGTGCATAGATGCTAGAAATCATCGCTGTTGTTGTCGTTTTACCGTGAGTCCCGGCAATAGCAATACCATGACGGTAGCGCATCAGTTCTGCCAACATCTCTGCTCTGCGAATAACCGGAATTCGGGCCTCACGAGCAGCAACAATTTCCGGGTTATCCGCCAAGATTGCGCTTGAAGCCACAACAACACTGGCATCCAGTATATTTTCAGGACGATGATTAAAATAAATCTGAGCGCCCAACTTAGTCAGTTGCCGAGTTACCGGGTTTGGGGCCAAATCAGATCCACTGATCTGATAACCTTCATTAGCCAACACTTCGGCGATCCCCCCCATGCCAGCACCACCAATGCCAACAAAGTGGATGTGCCTGACTTTTCTCATCTCAGGCACGAAAACTCTTAATTTCGCCAGTTGTTGTGTATTCACGTTTTCTTCTTCACTATATATGTTTGCTTCACCGCCCCTTTTAAGGCGGTCTAAATCATTTTTTTGCCGCATCGATTAATGCCGCCGATACTCGCTCAGTTGCATCAATAATTGCTGCTGAACGGGCTTTTTCCGCCATTTCCAGCAATTGCGGCCGTTGCCACTGAGTTAATAATTCGATTACTGCATCAACCGTAAATTGGGGTTGCTCCAATATTTTTGCTGCGCCAACCTTTTCTAGAGGTAACGCATTCCAGTATTGCTGACGATCTTTATGCTGAAATGGCACAAAAATCCCAGGTAATCCCGCCGCTGACACTTCACTAACCGTCAACGCGCCAGAACGACAAATCACCACATCAGCCCAAGCATAAGCTTGTGCCATATCGTCAATAAATTCAGTAATCTTATGTTCGCATTTAACTAAATTGTCATAGGCATTCTGAACACTTTCTTTAGCCCCTTTGCCTGTCTGATGCCAAAGAGTAATTTTATCACCCATACGGGCCGCAATTTCAGGCATTGCCTGGTTAAGAATTCTCGCCCCCTGACTGCCACCAACAACCAGAACTCGAATCGGACCTTCACGCCCTGTCAAACGTTGTTCAGGTATAGGCAGTGTCAACACATCTTCGCGAACAGGATTGCCAACAACGGGCGCTTTTGGAAATGCGCCGGGAAATGCTTGTAAAACAGTCGTAGCGATTTTAGCCAGCCACCGGTTTGTCAGCCCGGCAATACCATTCTGTTCATGCAATACAACCGGAACACCGCACATCCACGCAGCAATGCCGCCGGGACCAGAAACATATCCCCCCATGCCAAGCACGACATCTGGCTGATAGCGACGCATAATCGCCTTTGCCTGACGAATTGCTTTGAAAATCCGGACCGGGGCAGCCAACAATGCTTTGATCCCTTTACCTCGCAGACCAGAAATCTGAATAAATTCAATATCAATGCCATGTTTTGGCACTAAATCGGCTTCCATACGATCCGCTGTTCCCAACCAGAGAACGTCCCAGCCCTGGTCTTTTAAATGATGAGCTACAGCCAGACCAGGGAAGACATGTCCTCCAGTTCCACCTGCCATCACCATCAAACGCCGGGTTTTGCCACTCATCGGGGGCTCCTTACAAACGCTTGAGCTTTTGCCAAGCGTGTTTCAAAATCAATTCTTAATAGCAATACGATAGCTGTCGACATAATCAGCAAACTTGAACCACCGTAACTAATCAAAGGTAAAGTCAAACCTTTAGTCGGTAACATACCTGCGGCGGCCCCAACGTTAACCAGAGCTTGGAAACTAAACCAAATACCCACCGAACAAGCCAGAAAACCCGAAAAACGCTGATCCATCTGTAATGCGCGACGACCTATCGTCATTGCGCGAAAAGCGACGAAGAATATCATTAACAACACCAAAACCACACCTACGTAACCTAATTCTTCTGCCAAAACAGAGAAAATAAAGTCAGTATGTGCTTCCGGCAGGTATTCCAGTTTCTGTACTGAATTTCCTAGTCCTTGCCCTAAAAATTCCCCTCGACCAAAAGCCATCAAAGATTGCGTTAATTGATAACCTTTGCCGTATGGATCTTCCCAAGGATCCAGAAAGGAAGTTACACGGCGTATACGGTAAGGTTCAGCAATGATTAACAAAACCACCGCGAATACCCCTGAACCAATAATTGCTAGAAACTGCCATAATTTTGCCCCGGCCAGAAATAGCATTGCCAACGTTGTTACAAACAGTACAACCACTGTTCCCAAGTCAGGTTGAGCCAGAAGTAACACCGCTAACACGACCATCACGCCCATTGGCTTACAGAATCCCCAAAAGTTATTCCGCACTTCTTCTACTTTGCGCACCAAATAACTGGCGAGATAGCAAAATAGAGAAAGTTTCGATAACTCAGCAGGTTGAATTCTCAAAGGCCCAATGGCAATCCAACGCGATGCACCATTTACTGAATTTCCCACCACCAGGACAACCAGCAACAAAATAACGGAAATAAGCAGCATCAGATTGCTATAGCGTTGCCAGAAATCCATTGAGATACGCAATGTAATCAATGACAACCCGAAAGCCAGCAAGAGATAAATCGCATCACGCTTAGCAAACAGAAACGGATCTTCTGCAAGACGCTGCCCAACCGGCATCGATGCTGATGTCACCATAACAAAGCCGATAATTCCTAATCCGAGTGTCAGCCAAACCAGTGTGCGATCATACAACACCATATTGGCGGCATCAGTTTCACGGCCACCAATAACCCAGTCTTTTAATCTACTGAATCCCGGAATAGACATCAGCCCAACTCCTCTGCCAAGCGGGTAAACTCATGACCACGCTGTTCAAAATTACGGAACTGATCAAGGCTTGCACAAGCAGGAGATAACAGCACCATGTCACCAGCCACCAGACGCGGAGCAATATCACGTATCGCCTGTTCCATAGTTTCAGTCAATGTCGCTATTTCCGGGCGTAGTTGAGCCAACTGTTTTCCATCCCGACCAAAGCAGTAAAGCTGAACTTTATTCCCGCTCAGGAAAGATTTAAGCGGAGAAAAATCTGCCGACTTGCCATCACCACCTAACAGCAAATAAAGCGAGCCCTCCAGGTTCAGACCATCAAGCGCCGCCACTGTACTACCAACATTGGTCGCCTTAGAATCGTTAATCCAACGCACCCCGTTGTTCAGGCGAACAAGCTGGAAACGGTGGTCAAGTCCCGGATAAACCGTCAATGTTGCCAAACTGGCTTCACGAGGAATACCAACCGCATCAGCTAAAGCCAATGCAACCAACCCATTGACGTAGTTATGTCGTCCAGTCAGCTTAATTTCATTTGTCGCCAGCAGTGATTGGTTGTGAGCTTTCAAAAAAGCATTTTCACTATCAAGCTGGTAGTCACCACAATCGACACCAAAGCTGACACAACGGCTATCCATACCCGTTTCAGGCAGTGTCAAGGGATCTTGAGCATTCACAATGCATCTTTTCGCCTGACGATAAATCCTCAGTTTAGCTGCCCGGTACTGAGATACCCCCTGAGGATAACGATCCATATGGTCCTCAGTCACATTAAGCACAGTGGCGGCTGTTGCGTTCAGACTATATGTAGTTTCCAACTGGAAACTGGAGAGCTCTAAGACATAAAGCTGACAAGATTTCTTCAACAATTCTAATGCAGGTAGGCCAATATTACCGCCAACACCCACCTGCCAATTAGCCGCTTTCGCCATTTCACCGACAAGACTGGTAACGGTACTTTTACCATTAGAGCCGGTAATGGCGACTATCGGGGCTGTTGTTTCACGGCAAAACAACTCGATATCACCAACAATTTCAATACCTGCATTAGCCGCAGCCTGCAATTCCGCCGTTGCCAAGGCAACGCCTGGGCTTACAACAATCAAGTCAGCATCCATCAACCAGCCAACATTCAGGCTTCCACTGTGACACTCAACACCATCGGGCAGTTTATCCTTGCCGGGTGGTACCGCACGAGTATCTATCACATGAGGGATCACACCTCGTGCCATAAAAAAGTCAACACAGGAGAGACCCGTTAGCCCCAACCCGATAATGACGACTTTTTTACCCAAATAATCTGCCATGATTAACGTACCTTCAATGTTGCCAAGCCAATCAGCACTAGCATCAGAGAAATAATCCAAAAACGCACAATAACACGCGGTTCTGGCCAGCCTTTCAATTCATAATGATGGTGAATAGGCGCCATACGGAAAATACGCTGCCCGCGCAGTTTAAAAGAACCCACCTGTAAAATAACTGACAGGGTTTCCACCACAAATACACCGCCCATAATCACCAGTAGAAACTCTTGGCGTAGCAACACAGCAATCGTCCCCAGTGCACCACCTAATGCCAAAGAGCCCACATCCCCCATGAAAACCTGAGCCGGATAAGTGTTGAACCACAAGAAACCTAGTCCTGCGCCAACAATCGCAGTACAAACGATAACCAGCTCACCAGCATGGCTCAGATAAGGGATATGCAGATAGTTAGCAAAATTGACATTACCTGTCGCCCATGCCACCAAAGCAAAACCCGCGGCAACAAAAACGGTTGGCATAATTGCCAAACCATCCAATCCGTCAGTCAAATTCACTGCATTACTGGTTCCGACAATCACAAAGTAGGTCAACAGAATATAAAGCACACCCAGTTGCGGCATCACATCTTTAAAGAATGGCACGACCAATTGTGTTGCCGGAGTATCTTTACCGAAACTGTACATTGCAAACGCCACCCCCAACGCCAGGACGGACTGCCAGAAATACTTCCAACGGGCAATCAACCCCTTAGTATCTTTGCGCACAACTTTGCGGTAATCATCCACGAAACCAACAATGCCGTAACCAATCAGCACAACCAGCACGCACCAAACATAGGGGTTATTCAAGCGCACCCACAACAGTGTAGAAATCGTAATTGAAAGTAAAATCAGCAAACCACCCATCGTCGGCGTACCACGTTTGCTAAAGTGAGATTCCGGCCCATCATTGCGAACAACCTGCCCAATTTGTAATTTTTGCAGAAAGGCGATCATACGCGGCCCCATCCACAATGCGATAGCCAAAGCAGTCAGCAGGCTGACGATAGCCCTAAACGTCAAGTAAGAAAAGACATTAAAGCCGGAGTGATATTTGACCAAATATTCGGCCAGCCAAACTAACATGTGAAGCTCTCCTGTAATGCGTGGACAACATCTTCCATTGTGGTATTACGCGAACCTTTAACTAACACTGAAAAGACTTTGTGTTGTTGTAATAGTGGAACCAATGTTGCGATCAATGCAGCTTTATCCGCAAAATGCTGACCACAACCGCTCGCTTCACTAACATGAATACTTAATTCGCCCACACTGAACACACTATCGATACCGCGAGAAGCTGCGGTTTCACCAATCTGACGATGGTAATCTGCTGACTGTTCACCCAATGCCCCTATATCGCCAACAACCAGCACTCGGTAACCCGGCATCTGTGATAACACCTGAACTGCAACGGTCATTGAACCGACATTGGCGTTATAAGTATCATCAAGCAGCAATTTTCCTTCTGCCAGATTGATTGGAAACAACCGCCCTGGTACCGCTTTCAGCTCAGACAAGCCCAAACGGATATCTCGCAGGGTTGCGCCAACAGAAATTGCTAACGCACTGGCCGCTAACGCATTGGCGATATTGTGTTTTCCAGGCAACGGCAAATTGATTTCTGTGCTACCAATAGGCGTATGCAGACAAAAATCCGTAGTCAGTTGTTTAACCTGAACATCTGTAGCGTAAAAATCAGCACCTGATGCTTGTTGCATGGAAAAACGCTGTACTGTTTTGTCGCCAATAACCTGCTGCCAGTGAGTCCAATCATTGCTTTCCATATTGATAATGGCCATACCTTTCTCTGAAAGACCGGTAAAAATCTCGCCCTTAGCTTTTGCAATACTCGCCAGAGAGCCAAAATCCGCTAAGTGCGCAGCAAACAGGTTATTGACTAATGCCGTTTCCGGCCGAACCATTTCTACGGTATAGGCAATTTCACCAACATGGCTTGCACCTAATTCAACCACAGCAAACTCATGTTGTTCTGTCAGCCTGAACAATGTCAGCGGCACACCGATATCATTATTCAGGTTACCTGCGGTATAGAGCGTATTGCCACATTGGCGCAAAATCGCTGCGGTCATCTCTTTTACCGATGTTTTGCCGGACGACCCCGTCAACGCAACAACACGGGCATTACTCTGCTGGCGAACCCAACTCGCTAATTTACCCATTGCTAAACGAGTATCTTTAACCACGACCTGTGGAAAGTTAATATCCAATACGCGGCTGACGAGCAAAGCACTGGCACCGGCTTTTACAGCATCAGCAAAAAAGTCATGAGCATCAAAACGCTCACCTTTCAAAGCAATAAACAGACTGCCATTTCCAACCTGACGGCTGTTTGTAGTCACATCACTGATACAAATATTTGCAGCCTGCTGTTCAGTCACCTGATTTAATACGCCATCCGTTACTTGCGCCAGTTGTTGCAAAGTGAGGGAAATCACGCAATCACCCCCAATAACCGAGCAACAGTCAACCGGTCTGAGTAATCTAAGCGGCGATGGCCAACCAATTGATAATCTTCATGGCCTTTACCCGCTATTAATACAACATCATCTGCTTTTGCCTGCATAATAGCGCTGGTTACCGCTTCAACACGGCCATGAATCGCTATCGCACTCCCCGGATCAAGAAAACCCGTCAAAATATCAGCAACAATTACCTGTGGTTCTTCATTACGCGGATTATCATCAGTAACAATCACATAATCGGCCCACTGCTCTGCAACGCCCCCCATCAATGGGCGTTTACCTTTATCACGATCACCACCACAACCAAAAACACACCAAAGCTTACCTTGACAATGCAAACGTGCAGCCATCAAAGCTTTTTCCAGCGCATCAGGTGTGTGAGCATAATCAACAACGACAACTGGTTTGCCCGGTGCAGTGAATACTTCCATTCGTCCACAGACAGGTTCCAGGCAGGAAGCTGTTGCAAGCAGTTTTTCCAGCGGATAATCCAAAGCTAATAAGGTGGAAAGCGCCAACAACAGGTTGCTGACATTAAATGCTCCCATCAGGGCGCTATCAATTGTACCGCCTCCCCAACTGGACTCGAAGGTAATGGATACCCCTTTATCGTGATACTTTATTTCATGCGCTGCTAACCAACGCCCCTGCCAATTTTCCGGCAGACAGTTTTCCATCGTCACAGCAACCGCTTGCGGTAAACGGGACAACCATTTCAATCCAGTCTCATCATCAGCATTAATGATTTGTTGCTTCACATTATGAGTAGAAAATAACAGCCATTTAGCGGCTTCGTAGTGTTCCATATCACCGTGATAATCGAGATGATCACGGCTCAAATTAGTAAACACTGCCGCTTCAAACGGCAACGCAGCTACACGCCCCTGAACCAGTCCATGAGAAGAGACTTCCATTGCCGCAAAAGTCGCCCCTTGCCGAACAAGTTGTTGCAAATCCAGTTGAATATCAACAGCCGAGCCTGTGGTATTTTCAGTTGGCACCACATGCCCCAGTAAACCATTACCGACAGTTCCCATCACGGCACTGGTTTCCCCCAATCCGTGACTCCACTGAGCAAGTAATTGGGTAGTGGTTGTTTTACCATTGGTTCCGGTTACACCAATCAAGTGCAATTTATCACCAGGGTGACAATAAAACTCACCAGTTAACTGTGACAACTTATTATTCAAATCGTTCACATAAACAACCGGAACACCGTGCATAATCTGTACGGTTCCGCTATTGGCCTCGCCCCGGGCTTCTGCAATAACCGCCGCAACCCCTTGTGCGATGGCTTGAGGAATGTAGTCTCGACCATCTGCCTGGTGCCCTTTAATGGCAACAAACAGATCTCCGGCAGCCGATTCACGGCTGTCCAATGTCATTTCGCGTAACGCACGCACTGGGGCGTCAATACCCAATGGCGCAAGTAAATCGCGTAGATTACGATCTGCCACCTGTATCCTCTTTCTTATTAATCACAAATTCGTTTTTATCACCTGCCGCCAAAGCATCTGGCTCCACATTCATGATGCGTAGAACACCCCCCATGATGGTGCCAAATACCGGCGCAGAAACCGCACCACCGTAATACTTACCTGCCTGTGGCTCATTAATAATCACAACCAGTGCAAATCTTGGATTACTTGCAGGGGCAACACCTGCGGCGTAAGAGATATATCGACTAGCATATTTGCCATCCGGCCCAACTTTCTTAGCTGTACCCGTCTTGATTGCAATCCGATAACCTTTTATCGCAGCTCGCACTCCGCCGCCGCCGGGCAGAGCCACACTTTCCATCATATGAACGACTGTTCGCATAATAGGCTCAGGAAATACTCTTGTGCCTGGCACAGGTGGATCAACTTTGGTAATTGACAGAGGACGATAAATACCCAAACTACCAATCGTTGCATAGACCCGCGCTAACTGTAATGGTGTTACCATCAGCCCATAACCGTAAGAAAAGGTCGCTCTATCAAGATCTGACCACCGTTGTTTTCCTGTTGGATATAAGCCACTGCTTTCTCCAACCAACCCCAGATTGGTCGCCTTTCCTAACCCAAAACGTGAATAAACATCCACCAATTCTGTCGCGGGCATCGCCAACGCTAGCTTAGAAACACCGACGTTACTCGATTTTTGTAAAATACCAGTGATAGATAATTCCGGATAACGGGATACGTCTCTGATTTCCTTACCGCTTATCCTATAAGGTACTGTATTAATAACGGTATTTTCTTTGATGATACCATCATTCAGCGCAGCCATTACCACCATCGGCTTAACAGTGGAACCTGGCTCGAAAATATCGGTGATAGCCCGGTTACGCATTACTTCTTTTGGCGTATTGATGCGATTATTTGGGTTATAAGATGGGCTGTTTGCCATTGCCAGCACTTCTCCGGTATTAACATCCACCAACACCGCTGTACCGGATTCTGCTTTATTAAAGGCCACCGCATTGGTTAATTCGCGATAAACCAGCGCCTGTAAACGTTCATCAATACTCAATACCAGATTGTGTGCCGCCAGACTATCCACAGATGAAATATCTTCGATAACACGGCCAAAGCGATCTTTGCGTACAGTCCGCTCACCCGGTTGCCCCGTCAACCAACGATCAAAACTTTTTTCTACGCCTTCAATACCCTGACCATCAACGTTGGTCACGCCAATAATATGTGCCGTTACCTGACCTGACGGATAATAACGCCGGGATTCCTGACGCAAATAAATTCCCGGTAATTTCAGTTTATGAATATAATCGCCAACTGATGGGTTAACCTGACGCGCTAAATAAACAAAACGGCCTTTTGGATTAACGCTAACTTTGTCAATAAGCTGCTCAAGAGGCAAATTAATGGCATCAGATAAAGCTTTCCAGCGGGTATCACCCGTAATTCCCCCTTGTTCAAATACCTCTTTCGGATCTGCCCAAACAGCATTGACTGGAACGCTAACAGCCAGAGGTCGCCCCATTCGGTCACTGATCATACCGCGAGCGGTAGGGATTGATTGCACGCGCAGGGAACGTAAATCACCTTCTTTAACCAGTTGATCCGGATTGATGACCTGCAAATAAGTCACTCTCAGCAATAAGGCAATTAAAGCTACGGCAATCCCCCCGCATAACAAAGCAAAACGCCAGCTAACAAAACTGGCTTTATCTTCTTGCCTTTTTAACTTCACGGAGCGTACTGCTTTCATCTCTTACCTTTTTAATAATTAAATTAACTCACTGTGAAACAACAATGTTTTCCTGAGCAGGGTTAACATGCTGCATATGCATTTTTTCAACAGCTATCCGCTCAACCCGGCTGTGATCACCCAAAGCATTTTCTTCGAGGATCAAATTGCGCCACTCGATATCTAATGCATCACGTTCCACCACCAGATGCTCTCTTTCAGCCGTCAACAAACGGGTTTCATGTGCAGTAGTTACAACAACTATGGCCGAAACCAGTACAACGACTAGAAGAATTAACGGTATCTTGGCATTCTTGAGCAAATCGCTGCCGATAATACCGGTTAATCCGTGACGTTCACCTGCCATTATTCACTAACTTTTTCAGCAAAACGCAAAACAGAACTACGAGCCCGTGGGTTATTAGCCACTTCTTCCTCTGGAGGTTTCATCTTGCCAATCGATTTCAAGCTACGCCCACCTTGTGCTTTCAGTTGCTCTTCTGTGAGTGGCAATCCTGCCGGTACTTGTGGCCCTCGACTATTCTGACGAATAAATCGTTTAACAATCCGATCTTCCAGCGAATGGAAACTAATCACTGAAAGTCTCCCCTGCGGTGCAAGCACTTGTAATGCTCCCTCCAGCGCCTGCTCAATCTCTTCCAGCTCACTGTTGATATAGATCCTAATAGCCTGGAAGCTCCTGGTTGCTGGATGCTTATGTTTTTCTTTTACCGGGCTGGCCTGAGCAATCAAATCGGCTAGCGCTTTTGTTCGGATAATTGGCTCTTCCTGATTGCGTGCCACAATTGCTCTGGCAATGCGTTTGGCGAAACGCTCTTCACCAAATGTTTTCAATACCCAGGCAATATCATCTGCTGTTGCGTTCATCAGCCATTCTGCTGCTGACTGCCCGCGAGTCGGGTCCATCCGCATATCTAGCGGCCCATCACGCATAAAAGAAAAACCGCGTTCCGGATCATCCAACTGAGGCGAAGAAACACCTAAATCCAGTAATACACCATCAATTTTGCCGATTAGCCCGGCTTTTTCTGTATAGTGAGCCAATTTAGAAAATGGCCCATGTACAATTGAAAAACGTGGATCTGTAATTGCTTTCGCCACTTCAATCGCCTGAGGATCTCGATCAATGGCAATTAAGCGACCTGCCGTCCCCAATTGCGACAAAATCAGACGTGAATGCCCTCCACGGCCAAATGTGCCATCAATATAGATGCCATTTTCACGAATATTCAGCCCGTTGACTGCTTCATCCAACAATACGCTGGTATGTTTAAAATGACTATTTGCCATATTTATAGTGATAATTCCTGTAGCCGTACTGATAAAGGTTCCTGTGTGGATTGCTCAGCCGCAATATCATCTTTAACCTGTTGATACCAAGCCTGTTCATCCCACAGTTCAAATTTGTTGAACTGACCAACCAGCATGACCTCTTTGACTAGCCCTGCATGCTGACGCAATGTATTAGCTAATAAAAGACGTCCTGCACTATCCATCTGGCATTCACTGGCATGACCTAAAAGTAAACGTTGCACCCGACGCTCCGCCGGGTTCATGCTGGATAAGCGAGAAAGTTTTTCTTCAATAATTTCCCATTCAGATAATGTATAAAGCAACAAGCACGGTTGATGAAGGTCAATGGTACAAACCATTTGCCCTTGTGATTCCTCATTTAGCATAGCCCGGTATCGGGTAGGTACGGTGAGCCGCCCCTTGCTATCGAGATTTATCTGCGTTGCTCCACGAAACATCCTCAGGTCGCCCCTGGTGATCAAAAATTACCACTTTATCCCACTAATCCCCACAATAAGGAGTTTACGGATGGGACGAAAACCTTGTCAAGCCAGAGCCGATGCGCTTTAGCTATATTTGATGGCAGGATTTTGGCTGTTGGGAGGCATAATTATTAAATTTAGCAATATCAATAATAATTAACACCATGATAATTCTGAATAATTTTACAAGCACAGGGAGAATAAATGTTTACGGCAAAATAATGAAAAAATAGTTGTGTGATTAATTTATTTACATAATTTACATTTCATTACTATTTAACCACCGTGCAGCAATGTTTATCATTCTATTTGATGCATTCAACACTCAAACTAACTAGCAGCAAAAAACCACAAAATAAATATTATTAAAATCAATTTAATATATAAAAGACGGTAAAAAAACGGGGATAAATAGACAAATCCCAAACTCAAATAAGCGCTGTTCCATGCGCTTCTTTCTACTGAATAATTTATGTATGAACGAAATTGCTATTTGCTCGCGCTGAAACACTTCTTTTAAGACAGATCTGACAACCAAAACCCCCCATCAGAAAATTAATGAGGGGTTTTTATTATATTTTCCGACTCAGGCTTCCTCGACGACATAAGTCACGATGTATCCGTGTGATACCTGGCCCTGGCTTCTGCTTTTCATCCAGACTTGTTAACACCAGTTCCAATACCCGTTCAGCAATTTCACGATGACGCTGCGCTACAGAAAGCACTGGACATTCAAGGAAATCCAATAATTCATGATCACCAAAAGTCGCAATAACCAATTGATTTGGTAAACGACCGCTGTGTTTTAGCGTAACATCCATGACTCCCTGTAACAGGGCAAAAGAGGTGGTGAACAACGCTTGTGGCATTGGATGAGTTTCTAACCATGTGGTGAACACTTCAGCAGCCGCATCACGCTCATAGCTGTTTGAGTAAAGATACATCACTTTACGAGGGTCATCTTTCCATGCTTCACGGAACCCCTGTTCACGCAGAAAACTGACCGATAATTCAGGTAATGCACCGAGATAAAGCACAGATTCAGCAGGGAATTGGCGAAATTCTTGTGCCAACATCTTTGCATCTTCAAAATCATCACCCACTACGCTGATAAAGTGTTCATTTTCGAGTGCCCGATCGAGAGCAATAATAGGCAAAGAACGATTTGCCCAGCGTTGATAAAAAGGATGCTCCGGCGGTAATGCGGTAGAAACAATAATTGCATCCACCTGACGTTGTAGCAGGTGTTCAACACAGCGCATTTCATTATCAGGTTGGTCTTCCGAACAGGCTATCAATAACTGATAGCCACGCTGACGAGCCTGACGTTCCAAATAATTAGCAATACGGGTATAGCTGGTATTTTCTAAATCTGGAATAACCAAACCAATAGAACGGGTACGTCCTGCACGGAGACCGGCTGCCACAGCATTAGGATGGTAATTATGCTCTCTGACCACTGCCATCACTTTTTCTACCGTTTTATCACTGACACGGTATTGCTTGGCTTTACCATTAATTACATAACTGGCCGTTGTGCGTGAAACACCTGCAAGGCGGGCGATTTCATCCAGTTTCACATTAACTCCTTCATAGACCCCAAAAAGGCCCTACTTTATCGCAGAGCCTGATAAATGTATGCACATAGCCCCGCAGTTTGCGATTTTTCATCGCATAATTTTATCCCCACGAGAGACACCGACAATACCCGAACGAGCAACTTCAACAATTTCAGCAACATCCCGAACAGCATCGAGAAAGGCATCCAATTTATCGCTGGTTCCCACCAACTGTACGGTATATAAGGTCGAAGTCACATCAACGATCTGCCCACGGAAGATGTCAGTACTGCGTTTGATCTCTTCACGTCCATATCCACTGGCCTGCAATTTGACTAGCATAATCTCACGCTCTACATGAGAACCCGGCGCCAACTCGCTGACTCGTAACACATCTACCAACTTGTGCAACTGTTTTTCAATCTGTTCAAGTACCCTTGCATCGCCCTTAGTCTGAATTGTCATCCTCGATAATGTCGGATCATCAGTTGGAGCAACAGTTAAACTTTCAATGTTGTAGCCACGTTGGGAAAACAGACCAACAACCCGGGACAAAGCCCCTGATTCGTTTTCAAGTAATACAGATAAAATCCGGCGCATAATCAGGTTCTCTCCGTTTTGCTTAACCACATCTCATCCATTGCTCCTCCACGGATCTGCATAGGATATACATGTTCAGTTTCATCCACAGTGATATCAACAAATACCAGCCGCTGATTTTCAATCACCTCTTTCAAGGCTTCAGCCAATTTACTTTCCAATTCATCATAACGTTGAATAGAAATGCCAACATGACCGTAAGCTTCAGCCAATTTGACAAAATCAGGCAAGGATTCCATATAAGATTGAGAGTGACGACCGGCATAAATCATATCTTGCCATTGTCTTATCATCCCCAAGAAACGATTATTCAAGTTCAGAACCAGTACCGGCAACCCATATTGCAACGCGGTAGACAACTCCTGAATATTCATCTGAATACTGCCATCCCCCGTAACACAGACTACCGTCGCTTCCGGTTTCACCAGTTTAACGCCCAAAGCAGCCGGTAAACCAAATCCCATAGTTCCCAAACCACCGGAACTGATCCAACGCCTTGGTTTATCAAATGGGTAATGCAATGCAACAAACATCTGATGCTGCCCAACATCTGAAGTGACATAAGCTTCCCCTTTCGTCAGACGATAGAGAACCTCGATAGCCGCTTGTGGTTTTATTTTTTCACCGCTGCGATCAAAACTGAGACATTTACGGCTACGCCATTGCTGAATAGATAACCACCAATCTTTTAGCGCATCTGGATCTTGCGTGTCTTCCATTGTCTCCAGCAACGCCAGCATCTGTCCAAGCACCTGTTTAGCATCACCAACAATAGGTACATCTGCGGAAACCGTTTTCGAAATTGATGTTGGATCAATATCAATATGTAATACCGTTGCTTCCGGGCAATATTTTTCCAGATTATTGGTGGTGCGATCATCAAAACGTACACCGACAGCAAAAATCACATCTGAATTATGGATTGCTTTGTTAGCTTCGAATGTACCATGCATACCGAGCATGCCCAGGCTTTGCGGATGAGTTGCAGGGAAACTGCCTAATCCCATCAGGGAGCTCACAACAGGGATATTGAACTTTTCTGCCAATACCAGTAATTCTGCTGAACAATCTGCGTTAATCACCCCCCCGCCTACATATATGACTGGTTTTTTCGCATTCAATAGTTTTCTTAATGCCCGCTTAATCTGCCCTTTGTGTCCTTGAATCGTTGGATTATAAGAACGCATACTTATCTGATCAGGATAAATATAGGGTAATTTTACTGCCGGATTTACCGTGTCTTTCGGTAAATCAATAACGACGGGTCCCGGACGACCACTGGAAGCTAGATAGAAGGCTTTTTTCAGTACCTTCGGAATATCCTCTGCTTTTTTCACTAAAAAACTGTGTTTTACGATCGGGCGGGATATCCCTACCATGTCACATTCCTGGAATGCATCATTACCAATCAACGAACTGGCGACTTGACCGGACAATACAACCATTGGAATTGAATCCATATAAGCTGTGGCAATACCGGTAATGGCATTAGTTGCTCCTGGACCGGAGGTGATCAATACCACACCAACCTTCCCGGTAGAACGAGCATAACCATCAGCCATATGAACTGCCCCCTGCTCATGACGTACCAGGATATGCTCAATGCCCCCAACCGTATGCAGGGCATCATAAATATCCAGTACTGCCCCCCCCGGATAACCGAATATATGCTTAACGCCCTGATCAATTAATGATCGGACGACCATTTCAGCTCCTGATAACATCTCCATAGGTTTTCCTCCAGGCTCTGTTTGCAAGTTAATAAATCAGAAGTTACTTCCACTTTTATTTTAGTAAGACGAATGGCCTCTCAGCGATATATTGATGCTGAGTCAATTAACATAACGCTAGAAACGGGTGTTAGCAATGTGAGTACAAGGAAGAATAACCACTTTCTGAAAATTCAAGATGTCTCTTGCAAGCGTTATCTTGCTATCAAGAAGCTAAGGACAAGCAGAATATGAGTGGCTATACCTAAAAAGAATGACAACGTATAGGTATTATCCAATATATATACCCGTTATCTTTCAAGTTGCCTCTTTGTTGGCTGCACTCGCTCACCCCGGTCACATAGTTTGCTATACTCCCGGGGATTCACTCCCTTGCCATCGCGATGCATCTTGAAATCCATTGGGTATAGTTCAATTTTAACTTCTAATGTTTGATGAAGTCTGGTTTGGCGCTTGCAGGATTAGATAAAACCCTATGGTTACTTGCTGCTAATAAATTGGGTTTAAAGACAAAAAGTATCAAAAAAGATTTTTTCCGCCTGCCTTATGTAGAGCTGTCTGGAATGCAGATAGACAACATTTCATTTCGTGCCAAGAAAACCAAGTTGTGTCCCTCAATTCAATAATCGTCCTAAGAAATATAAATAGATACAACCTAATTTATTCGATTATCATTCAGTTAGATAAAAATTATCTGACTGTTAATGGTGAACAAATGATACTAGTTGCCAATATGAACATAATGGTAGAAATAAAAACTGACCGACGGAAAATGATTGACTATGTGCTCAATCTGTTAAAAACCAAAACCGAAGAAAGCTTTTTGGAACGACAATTACTTCTCAATTCATCTTTTAAAACAAAAAGAACCAATTCAGTAACACTTTATCTGGAAGATAAGAATTATTTTTTAAATCAATGAGGAAGAAACCACATATGCCTGATGAAGCACTACAACAACCTAAACATAAAACAGTAGGAATATTTGAAAACTATCAAGAAATCATACCTGACGATAAACTTTCATACTTTGAAAACGCACCTTCTATAACCTTGCATGTAGCTCCCCAAGGTGCTCCGATGAACCGATGGAAACAAATATTCCTAGAACTGTATTTGATGGAATTAAATATACAGGTATGGTTAAGGAACTTCCACTGAAAGTACCGAGAACAGTTGAAGAGTTTCGGGAACTGGAAAAACAAGCTCAGAATGGTAGCGCTGATGCCTATTTTTTATTAGGCAAACTTTATACTGACAATTCATTAAAGGAATCAGAAAGGGATTACCAAAAAGCCATAGCGTATTATGGCAAGGCCTTAGAGTTAGATAAAAACCATGCGGAATCTTTATATAATCTCGGTATAATTTATAGTTTTGGTTATGGAGTACAAGAAGATCAAATAAAAGCCAATGATCTACTTAAGAGATCCGGAGATTCTGGAATAATAAATGGATATCAGATAATAGGGGTAAATTATTTATATGGTTCAGGGAATAGCCCGCAAGATTTAGAAAAGGCATATCATTATATTAAAATAAATGCTGAAAAGGGCACTGTGGAAAAAGGAATATCTCAAGAAATAATAAATCATTGGGATGAATTCTTAATTCTCATGGGATATAAACCCATCCCATTAGTAGAAAAAAGTAACTAAAAATATACTTATAATCCCGTTCTGTATTCAGAGCGGGTTATTTTACAGTAGGTAAATGATATTTTGACAACTTATTTAAAACACACAAACCCTATCATAATTACATAAAACATGAAAAAACCGGTCACATTCATTATATAAGGAAACTCTGATTCACAACATTGAATTATCTTTTAATACCTTTTCTAGCTTAGGAAAAACAGTAAAACCGTCGCGATCTAAAAAGTGCCCGCCATCAGGGAAACCATATAATTCAGCCCGGAGCTGCTGACTTAAATTTAATGTAAACTGTGGCGATACAATCTCATCATTAAGCGATAATATCGCTATTCGTTGTTTTATTTTCTGTATGAGGGGACGAAAATTCAAGTTCTCCTCAGTAAATATATTTAATTCAGGTAAAGTTGATAACTTTTCATAAAATCCCGCGATTAATACAACTCCCCCTATATTTATATTATCAGGTAAAGATGCGATGTAACGGAGTGTAGTAATGCAGCCTAGACTATGCCCGATAAAAAGTGTTCTTTCATTAGGATTAGGTATACTCTCCTGCAATTTTTCTTGCCATAAATGGGGGGAAGGAGCATGAGATTCAGGCATTTCCGGCACGATCACATTAACATTTAACTTTTCATACTGAGCTTTAAGCCAAGGAAACCAATGATGATCAGGAGTCGCCATAAGACCATGAACAATAACTACATTATCAAAATTCATCAATTCACCTAATTATACAAATTATATTTTATTTACCATATAAACTTTACCATTATCTTATTCATATATTTAATACAGGAATAGCACAATACTGTCAACCAATATATTCTCTATGATTCACCAAGAAAGTAATGCTAATCTCATAAAATCATGCTCATTCGATCTGTAATATTTAACAATTACAGAATAATCTTAGATAGTATAATTTATCTGTGATTTTAAGGCGGGATAAAAGTTTATTAGTCCAATATTGAATTCTTTAAAGCCGGGCATTCATGGGATAAACCCAAAGCGGGATATTACTACAATATCCCTCATACTTTCCCTGAATAACCGGTAACACTAACTCTTTGTAGAAAATCCCGAAAATCAATCCTGATACATAGATTCAATTTCTTCATGGTAACGCTGCATAATAATTTTCCTCCTCAATTTCAGTGTTGGAGTTAATTCACCTGTTTCCATTGAAAATGGTTTTGGCAGTAATATGAAACGCTTTACCTGATCGAAGTGAGCAAAGTTTTTCTGCACCTCTTTCAAGCGTTGCTCAAACATATCGATAATCTGACTATGACGCAGTAATTCAACCCGGTCATGATATTTGAGATTAATTGACCTTGCATACTCTTCCAATGCTTCATAACAAGGCACGATAAGAGCGGATACAAATTTACGGGCATCAGCAATAACAGCAACATGCTCAATAAAACGATCTTGCCCTAACGTGCTTTCAATCATTTGAGGAGCAATATATTTACCATTCGATGTTTTCATCAAATCTTTCAGACGTTCAGTAATGAACAAATTACCATTTTCATCCAACTTACCAGCATCACCTGTACGCAACCAACCGTCTTGAGTAAATGCCTTGGTGGTTTCTTGCTGATTATTGAAATAGCCTTTCATCACAATTGGGCCACGCACTTGTATCTCATCTTCTCCACCGATACGGACGTCAATGCCAGGCAAGGGTTTACCAATAGAACCAAATATATAACCTTGCTCTTCCCAACAGGAAACCGTGGCACAAGTCTCTGTCATACCATAGCCATATTTGATATTTATCCCAACAGCGAGAAAAAACAGGATAATCGTTTCGTCCAGACGTGCGCCAGCAGCAGGTAAAAACCGAACTCTGCCCCCCAACACATTTCGCAATTTACTCAACACCAATTTATCAGCCAGTCGATGCATTGCTGTTGACCAAGGACAGCTTTTTTTACTTTGCAAATTACGTAAAAACTGACGCTCACCACATTTAATCGCCCAATTAAAAAGTTTTCTTCGATGCCAAGGAGCCTTAGAAACCTTTTCAAAAACCGCACTATAAATTTTTTCGTAAAATCTCGGCACTGCACACATCACTGTCGGGCGGACATCCGCCATCGCTTGACGAACAAAATTAGTGTCGGTCAGATAAACATTTTGTGCTCCTACATGCATGACATAGAAACTCCATGCGCGTTCAAAGACATGGGATAACGGCAGAAAACTCAAAGAAATGTCCTGATCAGTTAATGTCAAGATATGATCATGTGAATACAACTGATAGGCTAAATTGCGGTAATCAAGCATGACGCCTTTAGGCTCACCCGTGGTACCAGACGTATAAATAAGTGTAAAAAGATCATCCAGATTGTGGTTAGCAATACGGGTTTCCAACGCAGATTGATGTTGTAATTTATTATCGGCCATGAAATCAGATAAATGCTGAGCTAATGAACAATCCCGCAAATCGACTGATTCATCTAAGACAATAATGTGACTTAACTGAGGGCAACGTTCTGTCAAAGAAATAGCAACATCATACTGCGGCTGTCCACCAACAAACAAAATACGCACACCAGCATCATTAAGTATGAAACCAGCTTGTTCTTGACTACTGGTTGCATACAGAGGGACAGTGACCGCCCGAAGTTGTAATACAGCGATATCTGCCAATGACCACGCCATGCTGTTATGTGCAAATAGGCCAATTTTTTCTTGCACATCAATGCCAATCTCCAACAACGCCCGGCTAATAGCATTGGTCTTTTTACCAATATCATTCCAGTTTAGTTCGAGTTGTTCAGCCGGAGACCATTGGCGAAAAGCAATTTTCTCTGGGTGTTGTTTGATTTGTTGTTGCAACCGGTTTATCAAGTGATAAGGATGTAAATTTTTAGTTATCACAATTTTTTTCCTGTTCGAAAAACTTTTTTCTTATCGGAGAAAAAACAGTAATTTTATTCTCTGATAATACCTTTTCGCATCACTTATTCGCTTTTCAGCTTACAGGTGTTAGCTATTTCCTTGCAGTCTACCGATTCCTGAACAACAGGAAAAGCCTATTTCTCAAAAGTTGAAAAATTTGTGATAAAATAAAAAAACTCACCACCCTTATCCAGTAGTGAGTTTTCAAGTTAATTATCTGCTACTAAGTTGACTCAACAACGATTTCATCCATTGATGCCCTTTATCTTTCGTTGTAGATTCATGCCAAACCAAATAACACGGACGACTTACTTTATCCCACGGTAATGAAACCGCTTTTATTGCTAATTGTTCGTTATAGTGCTCAACTAACCATTTTGGCGCAATCGCAACCAAATAGGTTTGAGAGACAATATGCAACACACTATTCAAATCGGTCCCCTGATAAACCACCGAACGCAAACGTTCACCTCCATCATAATAGGGAACGCTGAATGAACATATATTATCCAATGATACAACGGCATGATGTTCCTCATACAATTGCTGCTCACTAATACTATTTTCAATTCTTGGATGATGATTAGAAACAGCCAAAACCAACTCATCATTGAATAACGGGTAATGATGAAAATCCATACGTTCTAGCTGCGTATAGCTAATGACAAACTCAGTTTCCTGATACCTGAGCTGATGTTCAATATTATCATGTAGATATGATCTAATCGTCACCCCCAGATTGGGTGTATTTTGTTTCACCTGTTCAACTATTTTTGCAGCCAGTCTAATATCTAGAGGGCTACAAATTGAAAGACTAAAAATCCTATCACTATTATCAGGTTCAAAACCAACCCCAGGTAACTCGTTATATACCAGTTGTAATGCCTGACGGACTGGACCAAATAATTGATGAGCTCTTGCCGTCGGTTGTATTCCACGCCCATAACGCACAAATAATTCATCATTGAACATTAGCTTCAAACGAGAAACCGCATTACTGACAGCCGGTTGTGACATTCCTAATATCTGTGCCGCACGTGTTACATTCTGCATTTGCATAACTGCATCAAAAACAGTCAACAGATTGAGATCCACATTACGTAAATGAATTTCATTTGGATCTTTTTTGGTTGCAGTTACTGAGGTGTATTCAGCCATTGTTTAACTCCACTAAACTGATGCAGATGATCCCGGCTAATAACAAAACATCGGAAATACCTTCATTTATTACTCAGATATTACGATGACTCTAACTATTAACGAGATCAATTGTCTTAATCATTTCGATAACAAATAATTAAGACTCGTCCTTGTACAAATCTGAATACGCATAGCTAACCAGCGCATCCCCTTATTAATGTTAAAAATATATAATTTCAATTAGTAGACAATGTAGTGCTCATTATTCATTCACAAAAAAGTACAATTACGTTAACAATTTATTCACCCTGATATTTTGTATATGATGATAAATCAAAGAATTACACAATTCACAATAAAATTACTGACTTATTATTATTAAACAATTTTATCAGAGTTATTATATTATAGAATTATTTTTTCAAAGATATATAACATAACTTCCTATTTGTATCTATTTTTCCAATGACAAATGATGTTTTTCGGAAAAATACAAATCGACTTCCAGCTCATCACACAAAAAATACTTAATTTTAATTAATCAGTATAATGCGCTATTTTTTATATAAATCAGAGCTTATCATTAAAGTCAAACCAGAACAAAAAAGGATAAAATAAAAGCTTTTTAAATATAAACAGATCAACACTTCAATTTACCACCATGAGAAAAGTAAAACCAAGAATCATATGCCTAAATGAATTCTTGACATCACTTTTAAGATAACGTATCAATAAAAGCATATGAATCACAAATACTCATTAATACTACTGAAAGGTTGGATCGATATGATTCACTCAATTTGTCTACTAAACCTACTACTCATCGTATCTGATATGCGCGGTATGCTGGTGGACAGAAAACAGAGTTGATTCAAAACAGAGTTGGTCCAAACCAGACATTAACAAGAACCCGCGCCAAGCGCGGTTTTTTTTTACCTGCTGGGCGCAAAAAACAACCATGAGAGGAACGTACATATGAACCAGCAAGTTATTATCTTCGACACCACGTTACGTGATGGAGAACAAGCATTACAAGCCAGCTTATGTGTGAACGAAAAACTCCAGATTGCCTTGGCCTTGGAGAAAATGGGTGTTGATATCATGGAAGTCGGTTTTCCAGTTTCCTCTCCTGGTGATTTTGAATCTGTACAGACGATCGCTAAGCAGATAAAAAATAGCCGTGTTTGCGCCTTAGCCCGTTGTGTAGAAAAAGACATTGACGTGGCTGCAGAAGCATTAAAAATTGCAGACGCTTTTCGGATCCACGTTTTTTTAGCCACTTCCGATTTACATATTGAATCCAAGCTGAAAAAAACATTCGAAAATGTCATGGAAATGGCAACTCAATCAATCAAACGGGCACGTCGTTACACTGATGATGTCGAATTCTCCTGTGAAGATGCGGGCCGTACACCTATTGATAATCTGTGTCGGATCGTTGAAAACGCTATCAAAGCAGGCGCAACAACGATCAATATCCCAGATACTGTCGGTTACACCACGCCATATCAATTTGGCGGCATCATCACTAACTTGATCGAACGCGTTCCTAATATTAATAAAGCGATAATATCCGTCCATTGCCACGATGATTTGGGGATGTCTGTCGCCAACTCTATCACAGCAGTACAATCCGGAGCCCGTCAGATAGAAGGGACGATAAACGGTCTGGGTGAACGTGCCGGTAACTGTTCACTGGAAGAAGTCATTATGGCGATTAAAGTCCGTCAGCAAATGTTAGGCGTTTATACTAATATCAACCATCAGGAAATTTACCGCACCAGTCAGTTGATCAGTCAATTATGCAATATGCCAATCCCCGCGAATAAAGCAATTGTTGGTAGCAATGCATTTTCCCACTCATCCGGGATTCATCAAGACGGGGTACTGAAAAATCGTGAAACTTACGAAATTATGACACCAGAGTCCATCGGCCTGAAAGAAATTCAATTGAACCTGACTTCCCGTTCTGGCCGCGCCGCAGTGAAACACCGTATGGAAGAGATGGGATATCAGGATAAAGATTACGATCTGGATAGCTTATACGAAGCCTTTTTACGTCTGGCAGATAAAAAAGGCCAGGTATTTGACTATGATTTGGAAGCCTTAGCGTTCATCAATTTGCAACAACAAGAACCCGAATTTTTCCATCTGGACAACTTTAATATCCAATCTGGCTCCAATGTGATGACAACAGCCGCTGTACGTTTAGTGTGTGGTAAAGAGGTGAAATCAGAAGCTGCCACAGGTAATGGACCGGTAGATGCTGTCTATCAGGCAATCAGTCGAATAACTGAATACCCAGTTGAACTGGTTTCTTATCAGTTATCAGGTAAAGGCCAAGGAAAAAATGCACTGGGTCAGGTAAATATCGTTGTCGAATGCTTTGGGCGTCGCTTCCACGGCATGGGATTGGAAACAGATATTGTTGAATCTTCTGCCAAAGCAATGATTCATGCTCTGAACTGCGTTTGGCGTACAGAGCAAGTTAAGAAAGAGAAACAACGTATACAGCAAAATACAAAGGAAATGGTGTAAACATGTCGAACAATTATCATATTGCAGTTTTACCCGGTGATGGTATTGGCCCTGAAGTTATGGCACAAGCCTATAAGATATTGGACGCAATCCGTAAGCGTTTCAATATCCGTATCACCACCAGCGAATATGATGTGGGTGGGATTGCTATCGATCGCCACGGCTGTTCACTACCGGCAAAAACCGTAGCAGGTTGCGAACAGGCTGATGCCATATTGTTCGGCTCCGTGGGAGGGCCTAAGTGGGAACATTTACCACCAGCAGAACAACCTGAGCGTGGCGCACTGTTGCCATTACGCAAACATTTCAAACTATTCAGCAACTTACGTCCTGCCCGCTTATATGCTGGATTAGAGGTATTTTGTCCTTTACGCCATGATATTGCCGCCAAAGGCTTTGATATTTTATGTGTCCGTGAATTAACCGGCGGTATCTATTTTGGTCAACCCAAAGGACGTGAAGGCCAAGGTAAATATGAACGAGCATTTGATACTGAGGTTTATCACCGTTTTGAAATCGAGCGTATTGCCCGCATCGCCTTCGAATCCGCTCGCAAACGCGGTAATAAAGTCACATCTATTGATAAAGCAAATGTGTTGCAGAGTTCCGTATTGTGGCGAGAAGTTGTTACTGAGATTGCAAAAGCGTATCCAGATGTAGAAATCAATCACATGTATATTGATAACGCCACCATGCAGTTAATTAAAGATCCATCCCAGTTTGATGTGATGCTGTGCTCTAATATTTTCGGCGATATCTTATCTGATGAGTGCGCCATGATTACCGGTTCAATGGGCATGTTACCTTCTGCCAGCCTGAATGAAAAAGGTTTTGGCCTGTATGAACCCGCTGGTGGTTCTGCACCAGATATTGCCGGAAAAGGTATTGCTAACCCGATAGCCCAGATCCTGTCTGCCGCTTTACTGTTGCGCTATAGCTTAGGTCACAATGACGCCGCTAATGCGATTGAACAAGCGGTTAACTACGCTCTGGAACAGGGCTATCGCACAACAGATTTAGCCGGAAACGGTAAAGCAATTAGCACTGATGAAATGGGCAGCACTATCGCCCGTTATATAGCCGAGGGTGTTTAACATGGCTAAGACTTTATATCAAAAATTATATGACGCTCATATTGTCCGGGAAGTACCTAATGAAACCCCGTTACTCTATATTGATCGTCATCTGGTTCATGAAGTAACCTCCCCGCAAGCTTTTGATGGTTTGCGTACTAAAGGCCGCCCAGTGCACCAACCAGGTAAAACGTTCGCAACAATGGATCATAATGTATCCACGCAAACAAAAGATATTAACGCTTGTGGTGACATGGCACGTATTCAAATGCAGGAGTTGATGAAAAACTGTGCCGAATTCGGTATCACATTATATGACCTCAATCATCCCTATCAGGGGATTGTTCATGTCATCGGCCCTGAACAGGGGATAACCCTACCAGGCATGACGATTGTTTGTGGTGATTCCCACACTGCCACGCACGGAGCATTCGGTTCGTTGGCCTTCGGTATTGGCACTTCTGAAGTTGAACATGTACTCGCTACCCAAACTCTGAAACAAGCCCGTGCCAAGACTATGAAAATCGAAGTGATGGGGGATGTCGGTGATGCTATTACCGCCAAAGATATCGTTCTGGCGATCATCGGCAAAACAGGCAGTGCAGGTGGTACAGGGTATGTGGTGGAATTCTGTGGTAAGGCGATTGAAGCACTTAGCATGGAAGGCCGTATGACTTTATGTAACATGGCAATTGAAATGGGTGCTAAAGCGGGTTTGGTTGCACCGGATGAAACCACTTTTACTTATATGAAAGGCCGCCAGTTCTCACCGAAGGGAGAGCTATGGAAGCAAGCTGTTGCTTACTGGAAGACATTGAAATCCGATCCTGATGCACAATATGACACCATTATTACAATTAATGCAGAAGAGATCTCTCCACAGGTCACATGGGGAACAAACCCTGGACAAGTGATCGCCATTGATCAAACAATTCCAGCGCCGGAATCTTTTAGTGATCCTGTTGAACGAGCATCTGCTGAAAAAGCACTGGCGTATATGGATTTGAAACCCGGTATTAAGCTAACAGATGTGAAGATCGATAAAGTCTTTATCGGCTCTTGCACCAACTCCCGAATTGAAGATTTACGGGCTGCCGCAACCATCGCACAAGGCCATAAAGTTGCACCTGGTGTTCAGGCGATCGTTGTTCCCGGATCAGGCCCCGTTCAAGCACAAGCAGAAGCAGAAGGTTTAGATAAAATTTTCATAGAAGCCGGTTTTGAATGGCGTTTACCCGGATGTTCCATGTGTCTGGCAATGAATAATGACCGCCTGCAACCCGGTGAACGCTGTGCTTCTACCAGTAACCGCAACTTTGAAGGGCGCCAGGGACGTGGTGGACGCACCCATTTGGTAAGTCCAGCGATGGCAGCAGCAGCAGCGATTAATGGTCATTTTATCGATATACGCCATCCAGCACAGAAGTCATAAAGGAGAGAATGATGGAAAAGTTTATTCAACATACCGGCTTAGTTGCTCCTTTAGATGCGGCAAACGTCGATACTGATGCCATTATTCCCAAACAATTCTTGCAAAAAGTCACTCGCACAGGCTTTGGTCAGCATCTGTTTCATGACTGGCGTTTTCTTGATGACGCAGGACAAAAACCTAATCCTGAATTCGTATTAAATCAGCCTTGTTATCAGGGTGCCAGTATCCTTCTGGCTCGTGAAAACTTTGGTTGCGGTTCCTCCCGTGAACATGCACCTTGGGCACTAACGGATTATGGTTTTAAAGTTGTTATCGCCCCAAGTTTTGCGGATATTTTCTACGGTAATGCTTTCAACAACCAATTACTGCCAGTAAAACTGAACGATGACGATGTCAATGAGCTATTTGAGTTGGTTCAGCAAAACAAAGCTTGCCGTTTTACTGTCGATCTAGAACAACAGAAAGTCCATGCTGGCGATAAAGACTATGATTTTGAAATCGATAGTTTCCGGCGCCACTGTATGATGAATGGTCTGGATAGTATTGGCCTAACATTACAACATCTGGATGCCATAATAACCTACGAGCAAGAACAACCGATTTTCCTACGTTAATTTTTCCGTTATTGATTTATCCCGTAGTTTTCTACTACGGGATTTTTCTATCGGTGTCAAAGGCAAAAACAGTACCACCACGTCTATACTCATGCAGACAGTCACATTTTCAGCTATATAAAGGGCTTTAACTAATACTCTACCATTCCCCATCACATTTAAAATAAATTTACAGATAGAAATAGCGATAGTAGCTGGACAAAACGCCTCCAATACCAGATTATTACTCGCTTTAAACTGATATGTAAAAGAAGTAGAGAGTACACAATGTACAATAAGAAAAAAAGCCAGTAAGCTTTCTTACTGGCTGGCAAATCACCATTACTCAAGAAAATTGGGGGAGAAGCCAGATTTCGTCTGGCCTATTGAGCTACTTTCAATATGGATAATTATCGTCGCAATATAAGAAAATAAAAATTGATGAATAATACTCTGGAGTTCCTCTTTTATGCCCAGTTCACGCTTACAACAACAATTCATTCGATTATGGCAACACCATCAAGGAAAAGAGGCTGAAACAACGTTACAAGAACTGGCAAATGTACTGCATTGTTCAAAACGCCATATCCGTTCACTGCTCAACAATATGCAGAAAGCTGGTTGGTTACAGTGGCAGGCTGAGTCCGGGAGAGGGAAACGTTCTCAACTGAATTTTTTACGTGATGGATGGGAATTTCAACAACAACGAGCTGAAGAGTTGCTTGAGCAACATAACGTTGAGAAGTTGGTCCAACTGGTTGGTGATAAAGATACAGTCCGTCATATGGTACTATCCCAGATTGAGCGCCGTTTCCGTCAGGGAAAAAACTTACTGCGGATACTCTATTATCGCCCTTTCCCTAATCTTCTACCCGGTTCACCTTTACGCCGCTCTGAAATTCATCTGGTCAGACAGATATTTAATAGCCTAACCCGCATAAATGAGGAAAATGGGGAACCAGAAGCTGACTTAGCTCATCATTGGCAACAATTATCCTCAAATCACTGGCGCTTCTATCTACGGCCGGCCATCCATTTTCACCACGGCAGAGAATTACAGATGGCGGATGTCATCGCTTCGCTACAAAGATTACGCAACCTGCCCCTTTTTTCTCATATTGAAAAAGTCACGACGCCCACACCCTATGTGATTGATATTTTTCTTTCAGAACCTGATCTCTGGCTCCCTTTATTAATCGGCAGCCCACATGCCATGATCTTGCCTCAAGAGTGGCAAAAGTTACCGAACTTCTCTCGTATGCCAGTGGGAACTGGCCCTTACCAGGTCATAAAAAACAGCGCTCAGAAACTACAAATTCGTGCCTTTGATAATTACTTTGGCTTTCGGGCACTGATTGATCAGGTGAATATATGGTTTCTACCAGAATTAGCGGAGAAACTGGTTTGTACAACTCTGCATCTGGAAAGTGACAGCACGGATAATAACTCGCTAGATAGCAGGATAGAAGAAGGCTGTTATTTCCTACTACACGACCATCGTTCAACTAAATGTAAGAGAGAAGACGTTCGCCAATGGCTATGCAGTCTGCTAACACCGATCAATCTGCTAGCGCATTGTGACCCCTTTTATCAACGTCACTGGTCACCCGCTTATGGTTTATTACTACGCTGGCATCACAGTAAGCTCATATCCGAATTGAACAAACCAGAGGATATTACCCATCTGACCGTCACGCTTTGTCATCAACATCACGAATACCACACAATCAGCCAGATCCTTCAAGCCATACTGACCAAGTGCGGCGTCGAATTGAAAATCAACATCGTGGATTATGACACATGGTTCAATGGTAACACCGAAAGTGACCTCTGGCTTGCTACTGCCAACTTTTATAATCCTCTGGAATTTTCGCTGTTCGCTACGCTGTACGAGATGCCATTATTGAAAAAGTGCCTTGGTAATGACTTAAGTAAAGAAGTATCACAATGGCGACGACAAGAGTTATCGCTTGAAGAGTGGTGCGAAAAAATAGTTGATGAACATTGGTTGCATCCACTGTTCCACCACTGGCTTGAGTTACAGGGACAGAGAAGTATGCGGGGAGTCAAAATGAACACCTTTGGTTGGTTTGATTTCAAATCTGCCTGGTTCAACCCATATGAAGGGTAATTCACAGAAAAAGCCAGAGTTATGAACATACACAGGTGTGCAAACTTGCTTTTATTCACTTTTTCTGTGGATATCTATGTGAAAAAGGCAGGGGTAATTCAGGTATAGCTTTATATTATGAATTATCAATCTATAGACAAAAAATGAAATAGTATTTATTTTTCATTGAAATAGCAGCTATTTATCTCGCTATTTCTAGCGTCAATCACAACTATAATGGACAACGTTAGTTGATGAGAACAAAAAACAATCAAACATTATGTTATCCACAGGTTATGCTTTTTAGTTAAGCAAAAAACAGTGGTTTTTGTAGAAAAAAGTGTTAGTCAAACCTGTAAATCAAACCAGTGATCTCATTTTTGTCTACTTATCCCATAAAACTGTGGATAACATGGTGTAAGATCCTGTTCATTATTACCAGCAATAGGTGAACAAGAACGGCAGTCAATTTTACAATATTTGAAACAGCAATAAAAAATGTTTGTATATCATGCTATTATCACTTTTTAGCTATTGTATGAACCTCAGATTTATTATTCACAGAAACTAAGGCTGTTTTTTGACCTAAAAAACGGATATCTCAAATGAACATACTGTTTTCCCCCCCACCTCCACCAGACAACGAGCAACAGTTGCTTGAATGCGCCCAACTTCTGGCTGGCTTATCAATGGGAGAACTCGCGGCAAAAGCAAATTTACCTATCCCACCCAATCTGAAACGAGATAAAGGCTGGGTAGGCATGTTGCTAGAATATTATCTGGGTGCAAGTGCCGGCAGCAAACCAGAGCAAGATTTCGAACATATCGGTATTGAGCTTAAAACCATCCCAGTAGACAGAAGAGGTTATCCATTAGAAACAACATTTGTCTGCGTTGCACCATTAACAGGGAACAGTGGTATTACCTGGGGAAGCTGTCATGTTAGACGCAAATTATCGCGAGTGCTGTGGATACCTGTTGAAGGTGAACGGGAAATCCCTCTAGCCAAACGCAGGGTTGGCTCTCCTTTATTGTGGAGTCCCAATCAAGAAGAAGAAGAGTTACTACGTCGCGACTGGGAAGAATTGATGGATTTCATCGTGCTTGGCAAAGTAGAGAGCGTTACCGCCCGTCATGGCGAAGTATTACAGTTGCGCCCAAAAGCGGCTAACAGCAAAGCATTAACCGAAGCAATCGGCGTACACGGCCAGCCTATTATGACTCTGCCTCGCGGGTTCTATCTAAGGAAAAATTTCACTGCTCCTCTACTGGCCCGTCATTTTTTGATTTAACGTTGAGTTCTGACTGATTTTTACATCGACATACTTACCTTACATCTAATCAGGCGTATAATTAGATTTTTACCTTAAGGTTTTAATAAGCAATGTTAGAATGGATTGTTGATCCCCACGCCTGGATGGCACTTGCCACCCTGACAATTCTAGAAATCGTTTTAGGGATTGATAACATTATCTTTTTGTCACTTGTTGTGGCAAAACTCCCTAACCATCAACAAAATAAAGCACGTAAGATCGGACTAATGGGAGCAATGCTAATGCGCTTAGCGCTGTTAGCCTCTATTGCCTGGGTTATTCGACTAACCTACCCGATATTGACAGTTTTTGAACATGACATTTCTGCCCGTGACTTAATCCTATTCTTTGGCGGTCTATTCCTGATCTGGAAAGCCAGCAAAGAAATCCACGAAGCGATCGAAGGTGACAATGAAGGGGAGCTAAAACGTCCTGTTCACTCCTTCCTGGGGGCCATTATCCAGATTATGTTGCTGGACATTATTTTCAGCCTGGATTCAGTCATCACCGCTGTTGGCCTGTCCGATCACCTATTCATTATGATGGCAGCCGTTATCATAGCCGTCTGTGTCATGATGCTCGCCGCTCGTCCTATCGGTGAATTCGTTGACCGTCACCCTTCCGTCAAAATGCTGGCGCTGTCGTTCTTAATCCTTGTAGGCTTTACCCTTATTCTGGAAAGCGTACAAGTGCATATACCTAAAGGTTACATCTATTTTGCCATGTTCTTCTCAATGGCAGTGGAAACACTGAATCTCATGCGTGGGAAAAAGAAAAGAAATTAGAAATAGCGCTAAATAACGCTAAAAAATATTCTTCTTTGATTTAAAAAGTATGCCATAGATGCCCAGTTCAGTACTGCGGCATCTCAATTCTATGCAGCAAAAAATTGCCGGTTATTTCGGCATTTTTTATACTTAGCTAACCTCATTTGTTTTCTTATCTTCGCTACGACTGACAATCTTGGCGCTCACTCGCTGACGATAAGTAAAATTGTGGCCCTCACCGCACGTGATCTCTGTTGCCGCCTGAATATCGCCGATATTTTCCAGCACAATACAATTCGTAAACTGGCTGAATATATTGAGAACAAAGCCGTCGCGACAGAACACGCCATTGCAATTGCAGAGGAACGACGCACATCGCTGAGTCCGCAACAGAACCTGCTGTGGTACCTGAGTGCGCTTAACCCCGATGATTGTAGCTACACCCTCCCGCTCGCCGTGGAAATTCGCGGCCATTTAGCACCGACCAACGTTTAAATACTCAGGCGCGTTCGTTTTCACCTTCTGGCAAGGCGGGTTGCCGTTCGCTACGAACGATACTCCCTGCCAGCATCAGTGCACAAATGCTGCTGATTGTCAGTACCACGCCAAGGCGTTGCGCTAACCCTGCCAGAACCAGGCCGCCCCCTAACATCAGGTAATACATCAAACCAAGGATCGCCCCCGCCGTTCCCATGCAATCTTTATAGTGCCGCAGGGCACGCGCCAGAATATTGGGAATGGCAATACCATATGCCATCACAACCAGCATCATTGGCAAGACAAACCATACCGTTTCTTCCAGCAAGAACACCAAGATACCGCCAGAAAGCAGTAGAACACACGCCAGTGTCAGCAACGCGGTAAATAACCAGTGCTTGGCGATCAGAAGCTTGTTAATGGCTGCTCCAAGGCCCACACCTGCTGCCAACACCAGCCCGGTATAGCCAAACCATTGCGCAGGAAGACCCAGTGTTTCAAAACGGAACGGTGCTAATTGGTAAAAACTGAACATGCAGATATTGAATAGAGCGACCAACAGCGCACTGTGCCAGATGTCACCATCTTTAGTCATACGCCCCAGAGTACCGAAGAAGGAGCTTTTCACGACCTCTTGCGGGCGAGTTTCTGGCAGTTGCCATGCAGCATAAGCCAGCAACGCCGCCGCTAATATTGCCAGACCGCTAAAGACACCCTGATAGCCCCAATAATGGGTCAGTAACGCACCGCTCAGCACGCCGATCGCCGGGCTAACCGCCATAGCTATCCCCATCACCGAAAACACCTGCGCCAATTCGTAGCCGCTGAACTGATCACGAATGACGGTCTGGGTGCCCACCGATCCCACCGCCGCACCAAAGGCTGCCAACACCCTCGCCACCAATAATATGGTAAAACTATCGCAGAAGACCGCTAAGATCGATGCCAACATATATAACGCGAGTCCGACAAGGATCGTAGGACGCCGTCCAATCACATCACACATCCGCCCCCACACCACAACACCGAAGGCAAAAGCAAAGAAGTAACAAGACAAAGTTTGCGCGGCCATTTCCGCGCTGACATGAAACCCTTCAGCAATATGAGTAAGCACTGGGCTGTAGATCGTTTCCACCACTTGGGGAAACATCATCATAGATGTTGCCAGTGTGAGGGTAAGTTTGCGTTGCATAGCAAGTCCTGTGACTGAAGGTAAAATAAGGACACCAAGGTATCATCCTCGCTCTGTTGTCTGCTACAATATAAAAGACAAAAAATTTACATAATCGGACAGAATATGACATGGCTTAACGCTCAGGATACCTTTGATCCAGATTCGTTCGACAATAGCGTATTGGGCATCGCAGCCGAATTGGCTCAGCATGACTCTGGCCCACACTGGCATAGGATGGGGCAACTACTGTTTAGTCAGCAAGGCTGCATGCGCATTATGCTCAACGAGAGCATCTGCATGCTCCCGCCGGGTCGTATCGCTTGGATTCCACCGCGGGTAGAGCATCGGGTGCAAGTCAGCGGTGTGGTAGGTTATCGCTCAGTGTATCTCGATCGTTCCCATTACCCTAGTCTGCCTGAATGCTTAGAAGTCCTGACGGCTTCACCTTTGCTACGCGAAGTGCTGGAGCGCATTGCCATCGCTGAGTTCGACACCAACTGGCAGCACGGTGCTACCGCTAATATTCTAGCGGTATGCCTGGATGAGATACAACTGGCACCACGCGAATTAACCCTGCTGCCCCTACCCAGTGACCGCCGCCTGAGAAATTTAGCCGATATGGTCACAGTACCGCCGCTGTACGAGCTGGCTAGTTATATCGGCGCATCGGAAAAAACCATTAGCCGCATCTTCCGGCGTGAAACTGGGCTGAACTATCAACAGTGGCGGCAACAATGGCGGCTAATCAAAGCAATTGAGCTACTAGCAGAGGGATACGGCCAATCTGACGTCGCCAGTCAACTGGCTTTTTCCAGCGATAGCGCTTTCGCCACCTTTTTTAAAAATATGGTAGGCAGCCCTCCACGGGCATATATGGCAATGCGCAGCTAATTGTTTAATCTCAGATGGAAGGACTGACACTGATTTCAGCCAATAGTATTTTCTCTCAATATGACATCCGGTTAATTGATGCTCACATGTAAAAAATGACAAAGAGCCTCCAGAAAAGCATATAAAGGTTACATCAATCCAAATAACAGCCGAGTTTCAAGGGATAGCGCCACAACTCAGTACGAGCTTATTTCACTATCCCCTAAGACTATACTAAGACTACGTGCTCTTTAGCGCTTCTTAGATGCCTGTAAATAAAGCATCTCCAGTGCAATAGTCGCACCTGCCAGAGCCGTAATTTCAGACTGATCATAAGCTGGAGCAACTTCTACCACATCCATACCGACAATATTTAGCGGTTGCAAACCACGCAGCAATTTCAGTGCACGATCGGTTGTCAGGCCACCAATGACTGGCGTACCCGTACCCGGCGCAAAAGCTGGATCAAGACAATCGATATCGAAAGTCAGGTAAACCGGCATATCACCAACCGTCTCTTTTATCTGAGCAAGCAAATCATCCACACTACGGTCATTAACCTGATCAGCATCCAGCACCGTAAAACCATCGTCCCGTCCATGTTCAGTACGAATACCAATTTGTACTGAATGATGCGGATCGATCAACCCTTCATTTGGTGCGTGATAGAACATGGTACCGTGATCAAATTGGCTACCGTTTGGATAGGTGTCAGCATGAGCATCAAAATGAACCAGAGCCATTTTACCGAAATGTTTGGCATGAGCGCGCAACAAAGGCAAAGTAATAAAGTGGTCACCACCAAAAGAGAGCATACGCTTACCGGAAGCCAGCACTTTTTCAGCATGAGCTTGTAATTTATCACTCATATCCTGAGCATCACCAAAGTTGAAGACCACATCACCGCAATCTACAACTTTAAGACAATTGCGTAGCTTAAAATCCCACGGCCAACGGCGGCTTTCCCATGCCAAGTTAGTAGAAGCCTGACGAATGGCCGCAGGCCCGTGGCGACTACCTGCACGACCTGATGTTGCTATGTCAAATGGTACGCCAGTAATTACCCACTCTGCATCGCTGGAATATGGCTGGAAATTCAGCGGAAAGCGCAGGAAACCGAAGGCATTAGAAACCAGAGAGTCATCTTGTTGGTTGCCCAAGGTACTTATTGTCATGAGATATATCCTCAAAAGTTTCCCGACAGAACAAAGCTATTTAATTCCAGGATGCCCATGCCATGACGAAATGGGATATTTCTGAGATAACCCTATTTCTCTGCATCTCCGCATCTGGTTTATATTAAATAACGTTATCTGTATACAGGAGGCTTAATTAACACCAGAAGATTATTCATCTTCCAGATATGTGTAGCCATAAAGACCACTTTCAAATTCCAGTAAAAATTGCTCTTGCAAGCCTGTATCCAAATCCGTGCCTTTTACTTGATCACGGAAGCGAGCCATCAGTACATTAGGGTCCAGTTTCACATATTGCAGCATATCCGCGACTGAATCCCCCTCTTCACTTTGGTTATAGGTCACTTCGCCATTATCGAATACATAAACATCAATAGCCGCTGTATCGCCAAACAGGTTATGCATATTGCCAAGAATTTCCTGATATGCTCCCACCATAAAGAAACCAATCATTGGCGGGCAATCAGGATCATAAGCGGGCATCGGCATGGTCGCGGCTACACCATCACCATCCACATAATGATCAACAATACCATCGGAGTCACAGGTGATATCTAACAATACCGCACGGCGATCCAACGGCTTATCCAGTCCCTCAATGGGTAACACAGGAAATAACTGATCGATACCCCATGCATCAGGCAGAGACTGGAACAGTGAGAAATTCACATAGAATTTGTCTGCCATACGCTCTTGCAACTCATCAATAATTGGCCGGTGAGCACGGTTGCTTGGATCAAGATCCTGTTGAATACGGCGACAGATATTCAGATATAACTCTTCCGCCCACGCCCGTTCTGTCAAATCCAGCATGCCATGAGCATATTGTGTATGAACATCATGCAGATCGAGCTGACCATCATGCAGCGATTCACGTAAAGAGCGTCTATTTCCTTCTGAATGCATCTCCTGCCATGTTTCCCACAAACTGGTGAGCGGGCGGGAAGCATCTTCTGCCGGTGGTGTCGTCTGCGTAAATTCATTACGCTCAACCCCGATAACATTAGAGACCAAGACAGTATGGTGAGCGGTCAGGGCACGACCGGATTCCGTGATAACCGTAGGATGGGGTAAACCATGTTCATCACAAGCATCACCAATACCCCAGATGACATTGTTGGCATATTCATTCAACCCATAGTTCACAGAACAATCAGATTGAGAACGGGTCCCTTCATAATCGACCCCCAGTCCACCACCAACATCAAAACATTGAATATTTACCCCGAGTTTATGTAACTCGACATAAAAACGCGCTGACTCACGGACACCTGTTGCAATATCACGGATATTCGCCAACTGTGAGCCAAGGTGAAAATGCAACAATTGCAGACTATCAAGTCGATCCACTGCGCGCAAAATCTCAACCAATTGCAATACCTGAGTTGCCGCCAGCCCAAACTTCGATTTTTCACCGCCACTGGCTTGCCATTTACCTGAACCCTGAGATGCCAAACGTGCACGGACTCCCAAACGCGGGATCACATTCAATCGTTCAGCTTCTTCCAATACTTGGGCAATCTCAGACATCTTTTCGATCACCAAATAAACCTTGTGACCTAACTTCTCACCTATTAGCGCCAGACGAATATATTCACGATCTTTATATCCATTACACACGATGACGGTACGAGTCATACCCGCATGGGCCAGCACTGCCATTAATTCCGCTTTAGAGCCAGCCTCAAGCCCTAAAGGTTCACCGGAACTGGCCAGTGATTCAATAACGCGGCGTTGTTGGTTAACTTTAATGGGATAAACTAAAAAGTAATCGCCTTTATAACCATATAACTCTCTGGCACGTTTAAATGCAGCATTGATTGAACGCAAACGATGTTGCAGGATTTGAGGGAAACAAAATAGCGCTGGCAAACGCAAATGTTTCTGCTCCTGCTGAACTTTTTTCACCAATTCCGCAAGATCAATTTTTGCCCCCGGCAAATCAGGATTTGGACACACACTAACATTGCCAAGATCATTGACGTAGTAGTAACTCCCTCCCCAATATGCAATATTGTAAGTCTGTTGCATTTTACGAGCGATATTATCATTCATGGCAGTCTCCTTAAGGGAGTTAGAGTTTTTCGCCTTCGCCTGTAATTAATAAATAACCCAAAACACCATAATCTCGCGTGTTGAGAAATATCAGGGAACAGCATGCTCTCAGGTTGTAAAAAGCGTTTAGTTACTACTAAACAACGACAAAATTACCGAGTGACAATACGACTGTCCGACATATCCGGCCTGTTTGCTGACAACAGATAACATCGAATTAAAGACATATTGAAAAGAAAGGAAAAAGACGCGGATACATCCGACGACAAGTGTGGCTGTTGGCCATTAGCAATCAGCAGATAATGGTTCATTACCCCATTCACCCCCACACATGACTCATATCTAAGGAGCCATTTTCTCGATTGAGAAACAGAAGCTAGTTAGCTTTCTGCGAGTCTGTAGCAAAAATAGTTCAACTACGGCCGCAGTTTATACTCGCAATCACATAAAATTGCAAAATGAAATTGAACAAAACTGACATACAAACCAAGAAATTATTCATTCATCCAATGAAAATTACTCGCTGAACTAAAAAAATCTAGCACATGGATAAGAATTACCCTAAAATAGCCATCTAGATGTTAATCCATCCATTTCCAAACTGAAATTATATTTTAAGGTAACGTTATATAATGACCACATACCTTTTCACTTCCGAATCTGTTTCCGAAGGGCATCCTGATAAAATTGCAGACCAAATATCTGATGCCGTTCTTGATGCTATTCTAGAACAAGATCCAAAAGCACGAGTTGCCTGCGAAACCTATGTTAAAACCGGCATGGTCATGGTTGGTGGTGAAATTACTACCAGCGCTTGGGTTGATATTGAAGAAATTACGCGACAAACAGTTCGAGAGATTGGTTATGTTAATTCTGAAATGGGTTTTGATGCAAACTCATGTGCAGTATTAAGTGCCATTGGTAAACAATCACCGGATATTAACCAAGGTGTTGACCGTGAAGATCCCCTGCAACAAGGTGCTGGTGACCAAGGGCTAATGTTTGGTTATGCAACCAACGAAACTGATGTACTCATGCCTGCGCCTATCACCTATGCACACCGTCTGGTTCAGCGTCAAGCTGAAGTTCGGAAAAATGGTGTACTGCCGTGGTTACGCCCCGATGCTAAAAGCCAAGTCACTTTCCAATACAATAACGACAAAATTGTCGGCGTTGACGCGGTTGTACTTTCCACACAGCATGCTGAAAATATTAGTCAGAAAGATCTGCAAGAAGCGGTCATGGAAGAGATCATCAAGCCGGTACTGCCTGCTGAATGGTTAAATCCAACAACCAAATATTTCATTAATCCAACCGGTCGTTTTGTCATTGGCGGCCCAATGGGTGACTGTGGTCTGACTGGTCGTAAAATCATCGTAGATACTTACGGTGGCATGGCACGTCATGGTGGCGGAGCATTCTCCGGTAAAGATCCATCCAAAGTCGACCGTTCAGCGGCTTATGCTGCACGCTATGTGGCAAAAAATATTGTCGCGGCGGGTCTGGCTGATCGTTGCGAAATTCAAGTTTCTTACGCTATCGGCGTTGCAGAACCCACTTCCATCATGGTGGAAACATTCGGCACTGAAAAAGTTTCAACAGCAACTTTGACTCTACTGGTACGTGAATTCTTTGATTTACGTCCTCATGGTTTGATTCAGATGCTGGATCTATTGCACCCAATCTATCGTGATACTGCCGCTTATGGTCATTTTGGTCGTCCACAGTTCCCGTGGGAAGCCACTGATAAAGCAGAAGCACTGCGTGATGCTGCGGGTCTAAAGCTATCAGCGATGAATATGTAAAAATATATACCCTATGGATTTCAAGATGGATCGCGACGGCAAGGGAGTGAATCCCCGGGAGCATAGGTAACTATGTGACCGGGGTGAGCGAATGCAGCCAACAAAGAGGCAACTTGAAAGATGACGGGTATAAAAACAAAAAGCCCGGTTTAGATAACTGAACTCGGCTTTTTTAGCATTAGCTGACAATTGAAGAATCCCTAACAATATTATTATCAGCTTGTTTCAGGATTTCTAATAAAATTCACTGATCCTTGCCTATTTACTTTCAATACATGAAATTAGTTAACGTTCCAATTTCTCTACAACAAGCCATTATGAATATTTTGCAGCAAAAACTGCAACAAGCAAACTTATATCTCAACCGTGATTTTCCTGAACCTACAATAAACTACCGCCAGAGGGGAACTACTGCGGGCAGTGCCTATATAAAAAATTGGGAAATCCGCCTTAATCCAGTATTATTGATTGAAAATCAACAAACTTTTATTAATGAAGTTGTGCCTCACGAATTAGCTCATCTATTGGTTTATCGCTACTTTGGGAAAGTGCCTCCACATGGAAAACAGTGGCGTTGGATGATGGAAAAAGTACTGAACGTTCCAGCTAGCCGTACACACAAATTTAAAGTCGACTCAGTACGTAGTCAAACTTTTACTTATTACTGTAGTTGCCAACAACATGAACTAACTCTACGACGCCATAATAAAATTCTGCGAGGAGAAAGTCATTATATCTGTCAAAAATGCGGAGAAAAGCTTATTATTAAATCAATTGATTCTTTCAATCCTAATTTATAAAGATTTATAATAATAAAAATGTGATTTAATTACCCCACTGCCTGAATATAAATCACACTAATAATATATGAACCAAAATCCTATTCTATCAAAAAATTCTTATAAATATTCTCATTTTAAAAAAGCAAGAAATTTTTTAAGTAAAATTAAAATCTCCAGATAAGAAAATTAAGCAATAATTAATTTTAAAGTTAATCCTGTTAAGGTTCTGTATTACCATCAGGTTAAAAAACTGAGTCTAAGATAAACCACAAAAATAATGGATCATATCTATCTCAAATAGTCCAGATACAAGCCTTGTATAGGGAAGAAAGGGATAACATTTATACCCGTCATCTTTCAAGTTGCCTCTTTGTTGGCTGCACTCGCTCACCCCGGTCACATAGTTATCTATGCTCCCGGGGATTCACTCCCTTGCCGTCGCGATCCATCTTGAAATCCATTGGGTATAGAGTGAACATCTATCTGATAGGAATCAATTAACCACCTTTTACATCTTACAATATATTAATATTTATTTAATGATGAAATTATTTCCGGAAGTCTATACAACCTTTGAATTATCCCCTTCCCCGGCCTTGATAATCTCGGTATAATATTCAACTAATTGTTTAGCTGTAAAGAAAGAATTAGGCGCCAAAATCATTACTCCATTATAGCCACTATTAACAACTGAACTACAAATTCCTTTCACTTTAGATAAAGAGGTGAATTCTGGAGAGATGCAAAAAACAAATTTTCCTTTTTCATTCCATAACCAACATATTTATCCAATTTACTAACACTACCAATATAATTCATCTCATAACCTTCATCCAAGAAATCTGCTACATTTTCTTGACCATAACACTGTTACCCTTTTTTCCACACGCTTACGAATCAGGTAGAAATTAAATAGTCTGGACCCAGAAAAATACAGGACTCAGACCTTAATGAACGCGTGATTTAAATTATCTAATTTTTGAGAACAATTCACAAGGCTAGGATAGTTTTGACTGTCATATTTTTTAAATAAATATTAGTTACAAAAAATTTACCTGCTCTTGTTTCTTGCTGAATATTGTTTGCAAAATAGTTTAATTTTAATCATTACTTTATATACCCAATGGATTTCAAGATGCATCGCGACGGCAAGGGAGTGAATCCCCGGGAGCATAGATAACTATGTGACCGGGGTGAGCGAGTGCAGCCAACAAAGAGGCAACTTGAAAGATGACGGGTATAAATGTTCTTTTAATCGTAATATATATAATAAAATAAGGTATCCATATATATGTATAAAACACAGTTCTAAAAAGCAAGAAAAGATAATTATAATCCAGTTTTATTTTATATACATAATGAGCCAATGTTAAATCGGTTATTACAAATAATGAAGTAAAAACCAAAAGGATAATATAAAATAAAGGTATTCTTTTTTCTAAAGAAAAGAACAGATGTATAAAGTGCAACTCCAAAAATAAAGTGCACATCCCTTTTATCAATGACAAATAGTTTTGCCTTAACCTCAGCATCTCCTCCTGTCTGACAGTTGGATACCGGGCAAAGCCGCTTGACGTGACCCCTAATCACGACACAGCACACGGTATTTGACGCCTGATCCTGCGTCATTATGAATAAATTTAAACGTTATCCCACTGGTTTTGCGAAGACTGATAATTGATGACATGAACGGCCTATCGACCTGATGAGAAACCTAAAGGTTAAGATGGCTTATTAAAGCCGAGTGGTTTTTTAGGAACATCAGGCGCGTAACTCATCGAGGCGCGGGCATCCTTGCCTATAGTGACGCCGGATAGATTTAAGCATAAGCAAGCCCCAAATTCATCAAAATGCGTGTTGCAACAACGAGGGTGACCATAGATTTAACCTTTCATATGGAAAAATAAAATGATACAGACCCTGATACGCAAAAACCCCCAGCTCTCGCTGAGGGTTTCTACTGTATTTAAAGCCTGGCAGTTCCCTACTCTCACATGGGGAGACCCCACACTACCATCGGCGCTACGGCGTTTCACTGCTGAGTTCGGCATGGGGTCAGGTGGGACCGCCGCGCTATCGCCGCCAGGCATATTCGGTTTCATTCCGGCCGTTGTCGCTCCTTGCTGCCACAACCGCCCGAACCAATCTCTGAACAAGCTGAAAATTTCATCTCTCTGCCGGCTTCTGACAGCTATTCACTGTCTTCCGGCGCCAAAACACCTTCGGTGTTGTAAGGTTAAGCCTCTCGGTTCATTAGTACTGGTCAGCTCAATGCATCGCTGCACTTACACACCCAGCCTATCCACGTCTTCGTCTCAAACGTTCCTTCCGTGACCTCAAGTCAAGGGAAGACTCATCTCAAGGCAAGTTTCCCGCTTAGATGCTTTCAGCGGTTATCTCTCCCGCACTTAGCTACCGGGCGATGCCA
>NZ_JBHFKV010000038.1:0-52043 GCF_042879355.1 Photorhabdus sp. RM71S
GCGCGGCGGTCCCACCTGACCCCATGCCGAACTCAGCAGTGAAACGCCGTAGCGCCGATGGTAGTGTGGGGTCTCCCCATGTGAGAGTAGGGAACTGCCAGGCTTTAATTTAGCATTGTGTTGCGACAGCAAAGCAACATGAGGCAAGAGTAGCAGAGAGTAGGACAAACTCCATCGGCAACGGGTTTGAACGTCGCGAATTGCGATGGTCCGAAGGGCAAACGGCAGGAAAGCCGTTTATGAGCTGCTAAGTTTGATATTTAAGTTTTATGTCGTAACAGCGATATAAATCAAAGAGAATTCGGTGGTGCGGTAGTTCAGTTGGTTAGAATACCGGCCTGTCACGCCGGGGGTCGCGGGTTCGAGCCCCGTCCGCACCGCCACCTTAATTTAGGGGCGTAGTTCAATTGGTAGAGCACCGGTCTCCAAAACCGGGTGTTGGGAGTTCGAGTCTCTCCGCCCCTGCCAGTTATAAGTTAAGTAGCAACTAGGGTAGTTTATAATATTGGTGATCCATATATGCTACTTGAATTAGATTATTGATAAGGCGCTGACTTTTTGGTCGGTGCCTTTTTTCTAATGGAACTTTGTAAGAAAAACGGATTTGCCGTTACACTAAAAATCCTCTTATGCGAACCTTTTCTCCAGAAATGATCTCACTTGGAAAATTTGTTCCCAAATATTGTCTGGTTTGGTTACACATTTTTCAGTTCTCAATGTTATTCGATCTTATAGCAATAAAACCTTTCTTTCTAATTATCTATTGTCAAAGTGAATTCTTATAGATAACTTTTTAGACTTTTTGGCAATTTTCATACTAGTTAACCCGAATTCTGTTTAAATCGTCACTGAAAAATCGTCTTCTGAATAGAAAACTTTCAGTGATGGTTTCTTCCATTTAAGGCAGTAGGCAATCAAACCGCCTAAAACGGTCAACATAAATCCTTTTATACTTCGGTGGCGCGAATGCTCTATTACACGATCCACAACAGTGGGAATACCCAGCAGACGTTCACCACTTGATTTCTTGGGAATAGTGACACCTTTCACCGGGGGCGGATAATAGCTGCCCGATGATAAGCGGTTCCACAGTTTATATAGATTCCCTTTTAGGTTTGATTCAAAATCCGCAATGGTTCGACCATCTACGCCCGCCGCCCCCTGATTGGCTTTGACCAATAACCCGGCACGGTGCACATCCCTTTTTTCAATGACAAACGGTTTTGCCTTAACCCCAGCATCTCCTCCTGTCTGATAGTTGGATACCGGGCAAGGCTGCTTGACGTGACCCCTTTGCTCCACATTCATTACAAATATTTCCTCACTACTACGAGTCACTCCGCCCCCGTATCACTCATCGGTACTCTCATCACTTGTCAATTTAGTGACTTGCATTTCTCCCTTGACATCGTGATGACGGGTTCCCGCAGTTCCCAGAAAGAGTCCGATACAAAGTCACGCCCACTCTACGCCGGACACCACCTGCGCAGTATTCGGAATTCACTTACAGATTTATCCAGGAAGATAGAAACGCCCCCGGTTTTAATGTCAAATCTCTTCTTTACGACGCGTCCACATGGGTTCGGTTTTACTCGTCTCTTTGTACCCTACCTGCCGAACTATTGTTCGCGCTTTAACCTCAACGCTCACGACCAGCGCTCTTTACGGCAGCCGCTTGAGGGGGGATGAAGCCAGAGCTTCCGACAGCAGACTTCGGTGGACCTGCCACCATCTCTTCCTGAGCTTATGCCACAATCTTACGCTTATTCCTTATGCAGCAAGTTTGTATGCCTGCGGTACACTTTCTATGATAAAATGCTTTGATAACATTATCTTATCCCACTCAGCTTGCATACACGCTTTCATGTTTCGGCGCTTTTTTGTGATGAAAGTGACACCGATTTTGGCTAAATCGTCAGCGAGCTCCTGACTGAGATACCTCTTGTCGGCGTAAAGAGTACCCGTTAATTCTGTTGTTAATTCGCGAACAGGTTCCCGATCATCCACATTATCGGCGGTAACTTTAAGCGCCAGAGTTTCGCCCTGATGGTTAACAACCAAATGTAATTTGAAACCGTAAAACCACCCCATTGAGGTTTTTCCTCGTTTTGCTATCCCCTCAAAAACCTTATGACGGGGAATACGGATGTTATGACAAACCCGCAAACTGGTGGAATCAATTAAAGCAATGCCTGTGGGTTTCCCTTTTAGTTGAGTCAGATAACTGCATAGTGGCACCAAAAAGGAAGGGGCGACACTGACAAAACGAGGATAGCGGAGCAAGGTGGGAAAATCGTTGTGGTGATATTTCCAAATATGTTCTAGATAAAAATTTTTAAAATCACGGTAATGTGACAGATGAAAAAGGATCAAAATGGTCATGATTTCACTGGGATACATGTGACCTTGTCGGTGGCGCAGGCGGTATCCGTTATCGAGGCAAAACGGCTCCCATTGCGGGATGAAAAAACGGCAAAAATCATCGACATCACAGAAAATTTCAACTAACTTATTCATAGCCTGTTCCACCTCAGAGCTGTTTTTGGTGTGCACCAAAACTTTGCTCTTGGAGCAGGCTTCTCGTCAATTTCTTATCCAGAATTCGGGTTAGTTAAAGTCCTTCTGAACTAAGTGTCTAGAGGATATGTACGAATGGATCTTAGCTAATATTTTGATTGTGAAAATTTTCTTCTTAAGAAAAGCTCGGTTTGAAGGATAGGATACCTAAAACGATAAGGTGGGAACACTACGTCTGATTCAGGTTATACTATACGTAAGGATTACTTAGTAAATAGGAGCTATATGTGGGAAGATAGTAAAAGTAATCCCACCTTATGCTCGATCTGAAATTTCTTTCTCCTTTACTATTTTCATTCCTGTTTTCGTATAGTATTGCTATCCATAAATTTTGCAGAACATATATTTGCTAATTAAATGATTTACATGGATGCTTCTTAACCTCTTGTAGGAGTATGTATGATAGGTATTTTTAATAGCTGTTGAATGAATGCTTGCTGATCATTCTTTTGTAGCCATATGGCATATAATGGGCGTTCAATTAGTTCAGTATTTGGATAGGAGACCAGCTCTGGATATTCATTTTGCCAGTGTATTGGTAAGAAGGCGGCTCCTCTTACGCTATTGAGTAGTTGGCGGGCTATATGTGCTGAAGTGGTTGTGATGGTAGGTAACTGCTCACTTTTTAAAATCCGTTGTTCTTGATGATGGAAATCAGCTCCCCATTCTAGCTTGATGTAATTTTTAATTTGGTATTTCAGATTTTCTTCTGTTGTTAATAACTTTAAGCAAATATTTCCTAATAATAGGCTTTGGAACTCATCCATTTTGGGTGGTTCGGTAGTGATCAACAGATCTAACTCACGTGAATGAAGCTGTTTAACAAGGGATTGCCGTGTAGAAACCCGGGATTCCAATCTTAATTCCTGATGTTTTTTATAGAAGCCTTGTAACCAGGAAGTTAAATATGCTTCCCATAGTGATGCAGTGGCACCAATTGTTAATTCAATATGTTGAGAAGCATGCATTATCTCTTTTTTAGCCAATAGCCAGGTGCTCATCAGTGATTCTGCATAGGGAATAAGGCGCTCTCCTGCTGCTGTAAGACGGATGTTATTACGGTGGCGAGTGAAAAGATGAGTACCTAATTGATTTTCTAGTTGGCGTATGCGAAAGCTAACTGCTGATTGCGTCAGGTACAGTGATTCGGCTGCCCTCCCAAAGTGACGAGTTTTACTGACTTCCAAGAAGGTTTTCAGTAATTCAGTGTCCACATATATCTCCAATAATATTTATCGTTAAGATTTAAATTTTTTGTTTTACAGAACGCCAGGCCTATCTAATACTCCGCGCCATAATTGGCATGATAGTAACAGTACTAGAATTAGGAGTGTGTCAGATGGCCGAAAGCTTCATCACGACTAATCGTTTTTTTGATAACAAAAATTATCCTCGCGGGTTCTCCCGCCATGGCGATTTCACCATTAAAGAGGCGCAATTGCTAGAGCGCCATGGTTATGCGTTCAATGAGTTAGATCTTGGTAAACGCGAGCCTCAAACAGAAGTAGAAGAGCTGTTTGTTGCTGTTTGCCGGGGTGAACGGCAGCCTGTGACAATAGAAGAAAAAGTATGGACCAAATATCTTGCAAAGATTAGTCGTCCAAAGCGTTTTCATACTCTTTCAGGCGGTAAGCCCCAGATCGATGCTTCTGATGACTATACCGACACCGATGATTAATATTATCACAAGTTATGAATATTAGGGGCTTTGCCCCTTTTTCATTGCTAACCTGATTGTTTTTGTAATTGTATTAATAATCTGTCCATACTGCGATAGCTTAAGGCTTCCATGATATGTGGTTTTTCTATCTCTTTTTTTTCTTCTAAGTCGGCAAGTGTCCGGGATGTTTTCAGAATTCGGTGCCATGCTCGGATTGAAAGCCCTAGTTTTATTAGAGTTTGTTCTAGAAATACAGCATCGTCAGGTTTGAGCTTACAAAATGTCTCTGTCTCTTTACTATTCAGATGAGCATTAATTTTTCCACAACGTTTTAGTTGTATTTCTCGTGCTGCTAGTACTCTTAATCTTACATCTTTGCTGCTTTCGCTTGGTCTAACAGGGCTACTCAATGTTCCAATGGGTAACAGGGGAACTTCAATTGAGAGATCAAAACGATCCAAGAAAGGACCAGAAAGTTTCGCTAGGTATCGAAGTATTTGCTGAGGACTACTTCGATTTTTAATGCCCTGATGATAGCCTGTAGGGCTAGGATTCATTGCTGCTATCAATTGAACTTGGGCAGGAAAACAAACTTTTGCTCTGGCTCGGGAGATAATTATTTCCCCTGATTCCAGCGGTTCTCTGAGAGCATCAAGGACTCTGCGTTCAAATTCAGGTAGTTCATCTAGAAATAGCACGCCGTTGTGAGCAAGTGAAATTTCACCAGGTTTTGGAAGTCCTCCGCCGCCGACTAGAGCTGCCATTGAAGAACTGTGATGAGGCGCTCTAAATGGGCGTGTATGCCATTGTTCAGGTGGAAGGTAGGTATCCATCAAGCTATTGATAGCGGCAATCTCAAGGGCCTCTTTGTTTGTTAATGGTGGTAATAGACTACATAGCCGGCTTGCCAGCATTGTTTTTCCTGTCCCTGGTGGGCCAAGTAGCAAAAGATTATGTCCGCCTGCGGCTGTGATTTCTAGGGCGCGTTTTGCTTGTTCCTGGCCAATAATATCCTGCAGATCCGGTTGTGATGGTTCTGTTAAGGATTCATGTTGGATTGGTGCTGTCAGCAGTTGTTGTTCTCCCTGAAGAAAGTGACAGATATGCAAGAGATGTTCTGTCATTAACGTTTCATTCTGAGATAAAATTGCCAGCTCCATTGCGTTTTCTGTTGGTAGAATAAGTTGTCTTCCTGCTTCTCCTGCGCTGAGTGCGGCTGGAATTGCGCCGTTAACTTTCCGTAAACCCCCGGATAGAGCGAGTTCACCAAGAAATTCGTAATGACTTAGTTTATTGGTAGGTATTTGTTCTGAAGCGGCTAAAATAGCGATAGCGATTGGCAAATCATAACGGCCACCTTCTTTGGGAAGATCTGCGGGTGCAAGATTGACGGTGATTCTTTTAGGCGGATAGGTAAACCCGCTGTTGATCAACGCGCTTCTGACACGATCTCTTGCTTCTTTTACGGCTGTTTCAGGCAAACCAACTAGGGTTAATCCAGGTAAACCATTACTAATATGCGCTTCAACGGTAACAATAGGGGCGTGAATACCTATAGTCGCTCGGGTATAAATAACAGCGAGGGCCATCCTATTCTCCTTAGTAAGAAAGCGTATATGATGGACTGAAATTAGATAATAAATAGTTTTCTATTATTTTTTTGCGAAGCGGCTCTAATAAATATTTTTCGAAGCAACTATAAAAATTTTATTTTGGAATTTAAATCAAATGATTTTTATTTTATTGATTTAAATGATTTAATTTTTATTATTTTAATGTTTAAATCATTTTATCTATTATTTTTATATTCTTATTTTGAGGTTTTTTTATTATTTTAGTTATGTTTTAAGATTGATTTTTCATTGGTTGAATTTAATTTAAATTCAAATTTATATATATTTTTACAGTGGATGAATTTAGTATGTTATATCATCATGCTTTATTTTTAATGAGAAGTTTTTGTTACTCAAGTGATTAATAACAAGCTCTTTATTTTTGATTATAGTCGGATGATTTGTTTTTTATGTTATCTATTAATGTGTTGTTTTGTTTATATCTAATCAGTTAGTTTTTATCACTTAAATCGGTCTATTTACTGGATAAATAATCCATATAACAAGTATTTAATTGAAAATAAATAGTATTTTTTTATATCGAGTAATAAAACAAAATAAATGTTGTCAAGCTATGAAGAACGTGATAACTCTTAAATATAGATTAAACAAACGAATTAAACGACCAAGATTATGAACACATTTGTCCTAGTGATTAGCCTAATTATTGTCAGCGTGGTGGTGATTATTATCCCACCGTGCGGGGCTGCACTTGGACGAAGAAAGGCTTAGAATAACAGCCAGATCTCTCGAAGACCCCCGCACCGAAAGGCGCGGGGTTTTTTTTTCGACAAGCAAAATCCGGTAGAGACGGAAACATACAACAGAACAAAATCTTGTCTCACAGGGTAAACACAGGGGATATGAAAAATGAACGGGGCGCAGTGGGTTGTAAAGGCATTACGAACGCAAGGGGTTGATAAGGTTTTTGGCTACCCTGGTGGTACGATCATGCCGGTTTATGATGCTTTGTACGATGGTGGGGTGGAGCATTTGCTTTGTCGGCATGAACAGGGGGCAGCTATGGCTGCAATTGGTTATGCGAGAGCTAGTGGTAAGCCGGGAGTTTGTATCGCTACATCGGGACCGGGAGCAACAAACTTAATCACTGGATTAGCCGATGCATTGTTAGATTCTGTTCCTATTGTTGCTATCACTGGTCAGGTTGGTTCTGAATTGATTGGAACTGATGCCTTCCAAGAAGTCGATGTTTTAGGCCTCTCCCTTGCTTGTACTAAACACAGTTTCTTAGTGGACTCACTGGAAGATTTACCTCAAATTATGGCGGAAGCCTTTTCTATTGCCACTAGTGGTCGACCTGGCCCAGTTTTGATTGATATTCCTAAAGATATTCAGTTGAAAGAGGGGAATTTGGTACCACATTTGGTACCCGTTGAGCAAAAGGAGCCCTGCTCGGAAAGTGAATTAGAACAAGCTCGGAAAATGATTGCGGCTGCGGCAAAGCCAGTGTTGTATGTCGGTGGTGGAGTAGGGATGTCTCAAGCAGTTTCTATTCTGCGAGATTTTGTTGTGGAAACAGGTATGCCGGTTGCTTCTACGTTGAAAGGCTTGGGGGCTGCCGATTCAGAACATCCATGTTATCTGGGAATGCTTGGGATGCATGGTTCGAAAGCGGCCAATCTTGCCGTTCAGTCATGTGATTTGTTGATTGCTGTAGGTGCTCGTTTTGATGATCGTGTGACTGGCAAACTCAATACTTTTGCTCCGTGTGCAAAAATCATTCATCTGGATATCGATCCGGCAGAGTTGGGTAAATTACGTCAGGCTCATGTGTCGTTACTGGGGGATGTGAAGGTATTATTGCCCCGTTTGCAACAGCCGTTGTCAATTATGCCCTGGCAACAGGAAGTTAAGTATCTGAAAGCTGAATATCCTTGGTGTTATGACCATCAGGGAGAGAGTATCTATGCGCCTTGGTTATTGAAGCAGGTTTCAGATCGTAAAACATTTAATACGGTTATTACTACCGATGTTGGACAGCATCAAATGTGGACAGCTCAGCATATGACTTTTGATGGGCCTGAAAATTTCATTACATCTAGTGGATTGGGCTCAATGGGATTTGGTATCCCTGCTGCAATTGGTGCTCAGATTGCTCGACCGGAAGATATGGTGATTTGTGTATCTGGAGATGGCTCTTTCATGATGAATGTTCAAGAATTGGGGACAATTAAACGCAAGCAATTACCAGTAAAAATTTTATTGTTGGATAACCAGCGATTGGGAATGGTGCGGCAATGGCAGGAGCTGTTTTTTGATAAGCGATATAGTGAAACGACATTAACAGATAACCCCGATTTTGTCACATTAGCGAAAGCTTTTGGTATTCCTGGGCAACATATCACAGATAAATCACAGATTGATGAAGCGCTGAATGCATTATTCAGCAGTAAGGGTCCTTATTTATTACAGGTATCTATTGAGGAATTAGAGAACGTTTGGCCGTTAGTTCCTCCCGGTGCAAGCAATGAAACTATGTTGGAGAAATCATTATGATGCAGCATCAACTTGCAATCCATGCTCGTTTCCGTCCTGAAATATTAGAGCGTATCTTACGGGTAACGCGTCATCGTGGATTTCAGATATGTTCCATGAATATGGATCAAACAATGGATGGCGATAATGTTAATATCGAATTAATTGTTGCCAGCCAAAAACCGGTTAATTTGTTGTCTTCACAACTGACTAAATTAGTGGATGTCGCTGGCGTCAAGATCCTGCAACAAAAATCACAACTCATACGTGCATAACGTAGAAATAAAGGAATAAGAGAATGACGAAGCAATCCGATTACATTTGGTTCAATGGTGAGATGGTTCCTTGGGCAGATGCTAAAGTTCACGTGATGTCCCATGCTTTACATTACGGTACATCTGTTTTTGAGGGAATTCGCTGCTATGACTCTCATAAAGGGCCAGTGGTTTTCCGCCATCGTGAGCATATGCAGCGTTTACATGACTCTGCAAAGATTTATCGTATGCCGTTGAACCAGAGTGTCGATGAATTAATGGAGGCGTGTCGGGCAACTCTTCGTAAAAATAATTTAGTCAGTGCTTATATACGTCCATTGGTCTTTATCGGTGATGTTGGCATGGGGGTTAATCCACCTGCCGGTTATAAAACTGATGTCATTATTGCCGCCTTTCCGTGGGGAGCTTATTTGGGAGAAGGCGCATTAGATCAAGGAATTGATGCGATGGTTTCTTCATGGAATCGTGCGGCACCAAACACAATGCCAACTGCGGCTAAAGCCGGTGGTAACTACCTGTCTTCGCTTTTAGTGGGTAGTGAAGCTCGTCGTCGTGGGTATCAGGAAGGTATTGCACTGGATGTTTCTGGTTATATCTCTGAGGGTGCGGGTGAAAATCTATTTGAAGTAAAAGATGGCATATTATTTACCCCACCATTTACCTCCGCTGCATTACCAGGAATTACTCGCGATGCCATTATCAAACTGGCGAAAGATTCAGGGCTGGAAGTGCGTGAGCAGGTATTGTCGCGCGAGTCACTGTACCTGGCTGATGAAGTTTTTATGTCTGGCACAGCGGCTGAAATCACACCCGTTCGCAGTGTTGATGATATTCAGGTTGGTATCGGTAGATGTGGACCTATTACCAAAAAAATTCAACAAGCTTTCTTTGGCTTGTTTGATGGTACGACAGATGATAAATGGGGTTGGTTAGATACAGTCAATCCTTAATAGAACTATAAATAATTTAACGGGCGGTTCGTTCCCCGCCTGTTTTGATAACACGGGAGTGAAGATAATGCCTAAGTACCGTTCTGCCACTACGACTCATGGCCGCAATATGGCAGGAGCTCGCGCTTTATGGCGCGCGACAGGGATGACCGATGCAGATTTCGGTAAACCGATTATTGCAGTAGTTAACTCATTTACTCAGTTTGTTCCAGGGCATGTTCATTTGCGGGACTTAGGTAAACTGGTTGCGGAACAGATTGAAGCATCAGGCGGTGTTGCAAAAGAGTTCAATACTATAGCGGTGGATGACGGTATCGCAATGGGGCATGGTGGTATGCTCTATTCTCTGCCGTCACGTGAATTGATCGCTGATTCTGTTGAATATATGGTGAATGCACATTGTGCGGATGCTATGGTGTGTATTTCCAATTGTGACAAAATTACACCAGGAATGCTGATGGCAGCACTACGTCTGAACATTCCGGCGATTTTTGTTTCTGGTGGCCCTATGGAGGCGGGTAAAACTAAATTGTCAGATCAGATTATTAAATTGGATCTGATCGATGCAATGATCCAAGGCGCGAACCCGAAAGTCAGTGATGAGGATAGCAATCAGATTGAGCGCTCAGCTTGCCCAACTTGCGGTTCCTGCTCAGGTATGTTTACTGCTAACTCTATGAATTGTCTTACAGAAGCACTGGGTTTGTCTCAACCGGGGAATGGCTCATTACTGGCTACTCATGCAGATCGTAAGATGCTGTTTCTGAATGCAGGCAAACGCATTGTTGAGTTGACTAAGCGTTATTATGAACAAAATGATGACAGTGCTCTGCCGCGTAGTATTGCAACGAAAGCCGCATTTGAAAATGCAATGATGTTGGATATTGCAATGGGTGGTTCAACAAATACTGTGCTTCACTTACTGGCTGCGGCGCAGGAAGGGGAGGTTGATTTCACTATGGCGGATATTGATCGTTTGTCTCGTCAGATCCCTCATCTATGTAAAGTTGCACCAAGTACACAAAAATACCATATGGAAGATGTTCATCGTGCTGGTGGTGTGATCGGTATTTTAGGTGAGCTGGATAGAGCGGGTTTGCTGAATCGTCAGGTTAAAAATGTTTTGGGTCTGGATTTGTTACAAACGCTTAATCAGTACGATGTGATGCAGATGGTAGATGAGTCAGTGAAGGAGATGTATTCGGCAGGCCCTGCGGGTATCCGTACTACTCAGGCATTTTCACAAGATTGTCGCTGGCCTTCGTTGGATACTGACCGTGTAGAAGGGTGTATTCGCGACATTGAACATGCCTATAGCCGGGATGGCGGTCTTGCTGTTCTATTTGGTAATTTGGCTATAGATGGTTGTATTGTAAAAACCGCCGGGGTTGATGAGGGCAGTCTGACGTTCCGTGGGCCAGCCAAAGTTTACGAAAGTCAGGAAGATGCGGTTGATGCGATCTTGGGTGGAAAAGTCGTTGCTGGTGATGTAGTGGTCATTCGTTATGAAGGGCCAAAAGGTGGGCCTGGCATGCAGGAAATGTTGTATCCGACGACTTATCTAAAATCTATGGGGCTAGGCAAAAGCTGTGCATTGATTACCGATGGGCGTTTTTCTGGTGGTACCTCGGGTTTGTCGATCGGTCATGTTTCTCCGGAAGCGGCTAATGGGGGGCTAATCGGTTTGGTTCAAGATGGCGATATTATTGATATTGATATTCCACGGCGGAAAATTCGACTTGATGTAGATGAAAGGGTACTTGCTACCCGTAAAGAAGTGGAATTTGCCCGCGGTGATAAATTGTGGACGCCGAAAGCTCGTGAACGTCAGGTATCGTTTGCCCTGAGAGCTTATGCTTCATTGGCGACCAGTGCGGATAAAGGGGCCGTCCGTGATAAATCTAAGTTAGGGGGATAATCGCATGGCTGCATTTCTTCCCTTAACTTCCGCACCAAATGGTGCAGAGTATTTGAAAGCGGCATTAAGTACGCCGGTTTATGAAGTTGCTCAGGTGACGCCCTTGCAGGAAATGGAGAAAATTTCTGCCCGCTTAGGAAATACTATTTTGGTAAAGCGGGAAGATCGGCAACCTGTTCATAGTTTCAAGCTCCGTGGTGCGTATGCCATGATTGCAGGTTTGACTGAGGAACAAAAAAACCGGGGAGTGATTACTGCGTCAGCCGGTAACCATGCTCAGGGGGTTGCACTTTCTGCCAATCGTTTGAGAATAAAATCTCTGATTGTTATGCCGGTTACTACCGCGGATATTAAAGTCGATGCAGTCCGTAGTTTCGGTGGTAAGGCTCTGTTGTATGGTGCTAATTTTGATGAGGCTAAAGCTAAAGCAATAGAAATGGCACAACAGGAGGGCTATACCTTTATTCCTCCATTTGATCATCCCGCTGTAATCGCAGGTCAGGCAACACTGGCGATGGAACTTTTGCAACAGGATGTGCGCTTGGATCGCATCTTTGTACCTGTTGGTGGTGGTGGCTTGATTGCTGGAGTGGCAGTGTTGATTAAGCAACTGATGCCAGAAATTAAAATCATTGGGGTGGAAGCGGAAGATTCAGCTTGCCTGAAAGCGGCGATGGAAGCTGGACATCCGGTAGATTTACCACGAGTTGGCTTATTTGCTGAGGGTGTTGCTGTTAAGCGTATCGGTGATGAAACATTTCGTTTGTGTCAGCAATATGTGGATGATGTTATCACGGTAGACAGTGATGCTATTTGTGCGGCGGTAAAAGATCTGTTTGAAGATGTACGTGCGATTGCTGAGCCATCCGGTGCATTGGCGCTAGCTGGATTGAAAAAGTATGTTCAGCAGCATCAACTTAAAGGTGAACGACTGGCACATATTCTTTCTGGCGCTAACGTGAGCTTCCACGGGTTACGCTATGTCTCTGAGCGTTGTGAATTGGGCGAGCAGCGGGAAGCATTGCTGGCAGTGACTATTCCTGAACAGAAAGGGGGGTTCCTGAGTTTTTGCCAGAAATTGGGCGATCGGGTGGTAACAGAGTTTAATTATCGTTATACGAATGCAGATCCTGATCAGGCTTGTCTTTTCGTTGGTGTTCGCCTGAGTCGTGGTGAGGTAGAACGGCGGGAAATTATCGAGGAATTACGTACCGCAGGATATCAGGTTGCTGATCTTTCAGATGATGAAATGGCGAAATTACATGTTCGTTATATGATCGGCGGTCGTCCATCTAAGCCATTGAAAGAGCGCTTGTTTAGTTTTGAATTTCCTGAATCGCCAGGGGCTTTGCTCAAGTTCCTACAAACTTTGGGAACTCACTGGAATATTACGTTATTCCATTATCGCAATTATGGTACAGATTATGGCCGGGTATTAGCGGCATTTGAATTGTCAGGAGCGGAAGTGCGTTTTAAGCGTCATCTTGATGCATTAGGCTATGCGTATCACGATGAGACGGATACCCCCGCGTTTAAATTCTTTTTAATGTGCTAGGCGTCTGAAGCAGCCGGAGGTTGATCGGTGTCTTGGTAATGAAAAAACATGTTCTATAAAACGACAAAATAGCGCCTGGATAAGGTGCTATTTTGACAAGATTTAATATTCGCCTAGGTTCCACTGGAAAGAGCTCTATAATAAATTCTTTGATTATTGTGCTATTTCTTTTCTCCAACAGTGGGTTTTGCCAACCAGATAAAGATCAGCAAGATCAGAAAAATAAAGCCAAATAGCCAATAAATCTCGTTAGCAGCAATAATCAATCCCTGATTGGTGATTTCACGTGCCAGAGAGTGACTGACTTGGGCGTGTGACATCCCTAGTTGTTCCATTTTTTCATAGGCTTGTTGGGCAATAGGATTATGGGGAGTTATCGATTCAGTTAACTGAACGTGGTGGACAGCTTCGCGACGGGACCACATGGTGGTGGTAATTGAAGTACCTACGGATGTTGCCAGCGTGCGTAAAAAGTTGAACAAGCTACCGGCAGAGGCAATTTTAGCGGGTTCAACGTCAGATAATATAATGGCTGTTAGTGGCATAATTAAACAGGCGATAGCAAAGCCCTGAATAAATTGTGGCCAGGCAGCGGTGGCAAAGTCCATTGATAGCTCAAAGGTATTCGTTCTCCAAAAGAAACAGAGTGCAAAAATGATAAAGCTAAACATAACCAAATAACGCATATCAATTTTTGAACTAAAACGACCAATGAGTGGAACGAGCATTATCGGCACTATTCCTAATGGAGCCATTACCAATCCTGCCCAAGTGGCTGTATAACCAAATACCATTTGCAATAGTTGAGGCTGCAAAACCAGAGTGCCTATATGGAGTAGGAAAGCAAAACTGATACATAAAGTACCGATAGTAAAATTACGTGATTTAAATAGTGATAAATCAATGATCGGATCATCATCGGTGAATTCCCAGATGATCAGGAAAGTTATGGCAATAACTGCGATAATGGCTAATGCAATAATTTCTGTTGAGTTGAACCAATCAAGCTCTTTTCCTCTATCAAGCAATAGCTGAAAACAACCAACACCGATGACCAATAAAATTAGTCCTACGATATCAATTGACCTAGCTGTTGTTTCAGTTTCCCGGTCTTTTAACAGCATCCAGGTGATAGCAATGGCAACAAAGCCAACAGGAACATTGATGAGAAAGATCCATCCCCAATGGTAATTGTCGCTGATCCAACCGCCGAGTATCGGACCACAAACCGGAGCGATAACGATAGTCATTGACCACAGTGCCAATGCCATATTGCGTTTTAGCGGAGGATAGTTGTTGAGTAGTAAACTTTGCGAAAGGGGCATAATTGGCCCGGCTGAGATACCTTGCAGAATACGGAAAATAATCAACATTTCTAGGTTATTGGCAATACCGCACAGCCAGGAAGTGATAACAAACAAGATCATTGAAATTAAGAAAACCCGGACTTCCCCGAACCGTTTTGCTAACCAGCCTGTTAATGGGATAGAGATCGCGTTAGCAACAGCAAATGAAGTAATTACCCAAGTACCTTGTGATACTGATGAACCCAGATCTCCAGCAATTGTTGATATTGCAACGTTAGCAATAGTCAGATCCAATATTTGTAAAAAAGCGGCTAATGCTAAAGCCAGGGTTAGCCAGCCAAGTTTGGCTCCTGATAATGGCTCTTTTAGCATGTTAACCTCACTTATTTTGACTGGTATTAACTTGAATGATTTCGTTAATTAGCTGATCAATTTCTCCGGTGTTGTAAGTTAAGACGTTGGTTTCATAAACAATGCCATTACGAGGCGTGTCGGCAAGCACCAGACCATCCCGATTTCGGGTATCAACCGTGGCGTGCATGGATAAACCGATGCGTAAAGGATGATCGATAAGTTGTTGTGCTTCTAGTTCAACACGGACAGGTAAACGTTGAACCACTTTGATCCAGTTACCGGTGGCATTTTGTGCTGGTAATAAAGAAAATGCACTGCCAGTTCCCATATCAAGACCAACGATCTGACCTTTATAAATGACATCATTGCCATAGAAATCGCTAATCAGTGTTACGGGTTGACCAATACGGACATTGGCGAGTTGAACTTCTTTAAAGTTAGCTTCGACCCAAAGTTGGTCAGCGGGTACGATAACCATCAATGGAGCGCCACTTTTTATTTGTGAGCCTACTTGAACACTGCGGCGTGAAACGTATCCTGTTACCGGCGCTACAATCTGGGTGCGCTGTAAGGTTAACCATGCATCGCGGAGTTGGGAAGCGGCCAGTTTAATGGCAGGTTGTTGATTTAATGGGGTGTCTATAACTAGTGCTTTGTTAGCATAATATTGTTGTCGGGCAACATTTAGCTCAGATTTTGCCATTTGCACGCTATTGCGGGAATGAATCAGATTTTCTTTGGCGATAGCACCTGTGAGTCCCAAATGTTCACGTCGTTTTAAATCATCTTGAGCCTGTTGTAATGCCGTTTGTTTGAGCGCAATATTAGCTAATAGTTTTTCATTATCAATAATGGTTTGGTGAGTTTGTCTGACATTATTAGCCAATATATTTTTCGCTCGCTCAAAAGCATGTTCCGCATCAATAGAGTCTAAACGTAGCAAAATATCGCCTTGCTGAACGAAGTCGGTATTATCAGCATAAATAGCGGTTACGCTGCCGGTGATCTGGGCCATTACTTGTACCTGATTACCAACAACGTAAGCATCATCAGTTGCTTGATAATGACGTAATGAAATAAGCCAATAGGCGAAGTAACCTAACCCGGCAAAAATAAATAAGAGAGTTGCGAGGATCAGTGTTAACTTACGTTTTGACTTTTTCTCATTAAGCGGAGGTGATTGTATTTCTCCGTCCATGTGTTCTCTCCCATCACAGTGATTAAAAATAAATTCGTCTTAATTAATGTGCTTATATTTGATTAAACACCTTGGAGTCGACTACAAGGTCAAGCCCTTCTCATCTGATAAAATGAAAATTGCTAATATTTAGCACTTAACGCCAAAAGCATGATTTAATATTAAAATTGTTTATTATCGTTATTAACATTTATCAGAGAGGCTGGATTGTCTATCTGGCAATGATTAACAGTATTTTGTGTCAGTACCCAGAACATTTATCTGGGTACAAATAATCACATAATAAGGATACGAAGCTATTGATGTTAATTATTTAACTGACTCAGGCAGTCATTCCTCCATCAATAACGAATGTTTGCCCGGTGATGTAGCGTCCTCCGGGGCTGAGCAGGAAATTGATTGCCAGAGCAATATCTTCCACTGAACCTAAACGGCCCAATGGAATGGTAGATAACAGTTTTTTCCTGTGTGATGCAGGGATATGATCCAACATTTCAGTATCAATAAAGCCAGGCGCAACGGTATTGACTCGAACATTAAATCGGCCAACTTCAACCGCTAACGAGCGGGTAATACCGATCATAGCGGCTTTGGTTGCAGCGTAGTTAACTTGCCCTGAGTTGGCTTTAAACGCAGTGACTGAGCTTATGTGGATAATGCAGCCTTCTCCCGCAGTAATCATTTCAGGGAGAAAAGCGTGATTGACTAAATAAACAGAAGAAAGATTGGTAGAAATGACATTGTGCCACTCTTCTTCTTTCATATTTATCAGTAATGCATCTTGTGTAATTCCGGCGTTATTGATGATGGCATAGGGAGAGCCATATCGTGAGATAAGCTCTGTTGACAATGTTTTGACTTCTTCGGCGTTTGAGACATCACATTGATAGCCCTCACAGCGATAACCTTGCTGTTCAATTTCCTGACATAATGTTTGAGCTTCATTTGTGCTTGATTTATAGGTAAAAACCACGTGATAGTTCTGAGCAGCCAGCATTTTTACTATGCCTTTGCCGATACCACGTGATCCTCCTGAAATAAAAACCCAAGGGGTGCTGATACTCATTAAGTTATTCCTCTAAATTTTTGCCATCCGTCTGCCAATACCGCATTCATCAAATCTTAGTTGGCAATCTGCTTTCTTTTTGTTGTTCCCATCAGACTCATCTCAACAACTAAAGAGATTTTGCCATTCAGCCAGATCGGGATTTCCAACGTACCGTATAACGAACCATCAACGTCGAATGTATCTTTTGGTAGGATCATATATTCGATCTTTGGCATTTCATCTGGGATTTGGCGATTAAGCAGCGCTGGAGAGAAACTCACAGTGTGCATAACATGCAAAACAATGAGGTCTTTGAGGCATGTTTCATCATGTTCTTGTTTGCCAAAATAGGTTTTAAATTCTGTTGCTAGTGCAGTTTTGGCACTTTGCTGCATAAAAAGATAAAACATCAGAGCATCAAGAAAGATCCAGAATTCATTGACTTCCGGAAAGGTATGTTTAAATTCGATGGATTTTTTTATTGTCTCTTGTATGGGAACTTGGCAACGTGGTTTTTCGGGAAAGCTAGTTTTTTGTGAAAAATCGAAACAACTATAGTGACCAACTAGAGGTTTCAGGTTGGTTGTTTCGTCTTGCAGATTAAAGGTCGTTTTCCCATTTTGGTCAGTGTGCTTAGTTTTGACGCAATAGCAGGCATCCAGAGGTACGGGATTGCGTAAATTAACGTGCCACTGTCTGCCCATTTCCCCATTTGGTTGTGACAGATAATCATATCCGCTTTTGAGCGGGATCATTGCCAGCATGCCGTGTACTGCAATACCACCCAACCCGACTTCTCTAGCGATTTTTTCATCAAAATGGATAGGATTGTAGTCGCCAGAGAATTTAGCCCATTGACTGAGATCTTCTTTACGAAATTGAACGTTCATCTGTCGGCTTTCCTGAAAATAAGTGCACAGTTTGTGCCACCGAATCCGTAGTTAACATTTAAAGCAGTGTCAACAACTTGGTGAGTTCGGTGGGTATTGGGGACATAATCCAGATCGCATAGAGGATCAGGGTTATTCAAGTGCATCGTTGCGGGAATCGTTGCTGTTTCTATCGCTTTGAGACAGAAAATGGATTCAATTGCTCCGGCTCCGGCAATAAGATGGCCTGTATAGGATTTTGTACTGGAAATAGGGATACGATAAGCGTGCTCGCCCAGGCTTATTTTTAGAACACCGGTTTCGTTAATGTCGTTTAATGGGGTTGATGTCCCATGAGCATTAATATAGTGAATATCTGAGGTGGAGAGCTTGGCCTGTTCCAGCGCCATCTGAATCGCCATGACCCGTCCTTTGCAATCTGGTGCCGGGGCTGTCATATCTGACGCATCAGAGTTATTGCCATAGCCAATCACTTCCGCCAGTATTTTGGCTCCCCTGGCAACAGCGCTGTCATAGTCTTCAAGGCATAATATTGCAGCGCCTTCCGACATAACAAAACCACTACGATCTTTACTGAATGGGCAGCAGGCCTTTTCGACAGATTCCTGTTCTTTACTCAATGCTCCAAGAATGTCGATACTCCAGACAATGAATGGATCTCTGATGCTTTCACCGCCCCCTGCTAGCATCATTTTAGTGCGTCCACTGCGGATAAGTTCAAACGCATCACCTATCGCCATACTGCCAGTTGCACAAGCTGCAACCGGGGTATTTTGATATCCCCGTAAATTCCAGTTCATTGAAATTGCCGCTGTCCCTACGCTGTGCATAGACATAATATTGGTCATAGGTGAAGCAATGCCTTGGTCAGCATAGGAATGGCTGTTTTCAACGGTTGCATCTTCTCCACCCCAGCCAGTGCCAAAAATGACGCCGCGTTCAAAAGGAGAATAATTTTCGTCAAGAGCGGCTTTATCGTGACCAAATGCCATCTTGATTGCTTCATCCGCAGCAATCAGCCCAAGTTTGCTGAATTTGGGCAGGTTCTTTAATAACTTTTTGGAAAACCGAGATACATCAGGAGAAAAAGGGATATTGCCGAAAAACTTTGCTACGACAGAAACGTCTGGGTGGTCTTCCTTTTTGTAGCCTACACGGTAGTTTAGAATTGCATCCCAAATTTCTTGGGTATTTTGCCCAAGTGAACAGATAGAACCATAGCCTGTGACGGCAACGCGGTGATAGCCTGTTTGAATATTCATGAAACATTATCTCCAAAATTTATTTCCTGGTGACATGCTTTATTTTTAATACAACCAAATAATAGGATTGGCAGATAAAAGCATCATAAAAATGAATGTTAGCTGCATTGTGATATCGTCATAGACAGCTAACATCCAAGTGCATTGGTGATGATTATTTTGTTAATTCACTGACATAGTTGACGAAATCACTAATTGTCGTCGTGTTATCTCGTTGGAACTTATCGAAATTCAGTTGAATTCCCATTTCTCTTTTTAAAGCAACCTGAATAGAAACAAAATCCAGACTCACCAGATGAATATCATCAAGCAGGGTGTCAAGAGTAATATCTTCTGGTTCGATATCAGTTAATTCAGTAATTTGAGATTGAAGTAATTCAAATAGTTTCATATTAATATCCCCTAAAAATTTGAAAAATATTGGCGGAGCTTAGGTGCAGGAATATATACCCGTTATCTTTCAAGTTGCCTCTTTGTTGGCTGCACTTGCTCATCCCGGTCACACAGTTAGCTGTGCTCCCGGGGATTCGCTCCGTTGCCGTCGTGATGCATCTTGAAATCCATAGGGTGTAGGTACCAATTAATAAATGCGTTATTCCTGCCACACCGTTTTTTAAATATCGTTTTGCTATTATTCCTGGGTGATTAAAGATTTCCCTGAAATTTTAAGTAAGTTATATGTTTCTTGTTTGATAGCGCTAGCCAATATCTCAATATCATCTTGGCTTGTGGTATATCCGAAACTGATGCGTACCGCACTATCAATACGATCATCGGGGAGCCTCATAGCAGCCAGAACATGAGAACGTTGTGTTGATTTGTTATTGCTACAGGCTGATCCTAAGGATAAAGAGATGCCGTAACGTAAATCTAGCCTGCTGGCTAGCGATTCAGCACGAATACCAGGGAAACTTAAATTGAGAGTCCAAGGTGCCTGAAACGCTGGATTGGTATTACCATTAATCAGGTAGTTAACATGATATTGATCTAACAGAGATAGCAAGGTTGTTCTGAGCGCTTTGTAAGTATTGAAGCGTCCTTGCAAGCCGTTCAGTGATTCTTTAGCTGCCGCTGCCAGTCCAGCAAGTCCTAAGGTGTTCTCAGTGCCGCTGCGTACTCCTTGTTCTTGCCCTCCACCATGTAGCAAGGGATTTAATTGAATACCTGGTGCATGGTAGAGTCCACCAATACCTTTCGGGCCGTTAAACTTATGGCCGGAGAAAGATACGGTCGTTACGCCGGAAAGTGTGTCACAGCTAAAAGGAAGCTTACCAATAGCCTGTACTGCATCGATATGTAGATAAACACCGGCCTCTTTTGCTAAAGAGGCGACCGCTTCATAGGGCTGGATCACGCCGGTTTCGTTGTTAATCGCCATCAATGTGATCAGACGTGTTTGTGGTCGTAGGTTTTCCTGGATACTTTGTACACTGATCCGTCCTTGATTATCGGGATTGATCAGCGTTAGCTGGAGCCCGCGTTGCTGATACCAGAGTAACGGTGCCAGAACAGACGGATGCTCAATGGAAGAGCTAATAACATGATGAGCAGACAGATCCGAACCGGAAAGTGTTGCTAACAAGCTGGATAAGGCTTGGTTATTACTTTCGGTTCCCCCTGATGTAAATAGGATTTGCTCAGGGACTGTGCCCATCAATGCAGCCATCGATCTTCTAGCGTCAGTGAGCAACTTTTTCGCCGTGCCACTTAAGCTGTAGTGGCTAGACGGGTTAGCAAAAATAGACATTGCGTCTTTAATCGCCAACTGCGCTTTAACACTTAGCGGTGTTGTGGCGTTGTAGTCGAAATATAGACTTGTCATATTTTTCCCTTTAGCTGCTCAAATAGCTTATGCAGCATATCAAGGCAGTGTTGCTGTGCGGGTTCTAACTCGCCTAATAATGCATCTATTCCCTCAGGCGATAATGCATTCAATTCTTCGAGAGTCTTACCTTTAGCATGACGACAAAATTGGTTAGACATTGCCAGAGAGGCGGTACATCCCCATGCACGAAAACAGGCATTATTTACCCGCCCTTGGTTATCCAGTGTCAGGTCGATATCAACCTTGTCACCGCATACAGGGTTACCTAATGCCAGTTTAATGGTGGGGGCAGATAACATCCCTTGGCAGTCAGGATTGCAAAAGTTGTCAATAATGATGTTGTTAAACATAATTCCACCTTGCTATTTATACAGCGGGTGTAGCTGAAGTACCTTCATCGTCTGACATTTTTCTCTCAAGGTTGACTGCACAGCAACCAAACTCTTTAGCAGCAGCGGTACGCATAACAAACTGAACTCGCTGAGAATTACGCCAGGATTTATTAGGATCGGTACGCAAATAGACCAAATCTTCTGTCAGTAACATGCCGGGAGTGGAAACAGAGAGTGGATCTAGGATCACTAATTGCCCGGTTTCACCCTCAGGTAGCTCACGTGTTAAATCATTAGGATCACGGACGGAGAAATGAATATAAGGTGGAACATGCTTATGGTTATATTCATCTTCGATGGCAAGAACGTTTGCTTCAACCAGACCATACATATCACGTATCCGGGAAACTGGAATGCCCATCCATTCTTCGATATCTGCATTTAATTCGCCGCGGGAGATCATATCCCCGGTAAAACGTTTCCAGCCGCCCATGGTGATTACCATACTATCGCGATCTAAAGTGAGCTTGGTATTATTCTCTTTTAGGAACGTGATAAAACGATGGATCATGAATGGAGGGCCAATTAAATGACGAGTGAACTTACCTTTCCACTGGATTAATTGATTCAGTGCATCTTCTGGAGAAAAGCGGTCCTGATTAATCATATAGCGTCGGGTATCTAACAAACCTGTCAGGAAATTAAAGATTTTGACCAGTGCCATTTCTGGAATATCTTCTGTTGACGGGCATAAACATAGGCCGGCACCGCCAGATACTTTGAACATACTGCGATAATTGGAATAGACAGCCAATACTGTATGATCCATCGTATCGTGGCAACGACGATAAACGCTAGGAATTCCACTGGTACCCGTTGAGCGCATTTCATGTTCGATTTCAGATAATGGCTTGCTTAATAAACGGTGACTTTCGGCTGATTTATAAGTTGCAACGGGTATTAGTGGGATGCGAACTAAGTCATTATAATTCTGGATATCTTCTGGTTTAATACCTTGTTTTTCACAAATATCTTTATAGTAAGGGTTATTATGATAATGGAAATTAAAAGCGTCCTTAAGCAAACAGGTTTTTAATTCTTGTTGCTCTTCTTTAGACAGCTTATAGAGAAGGTCAACATCGGCTATTAACCACTTCAACGGATTTCCGCCACGAGATTTTATATCGTCATATATATTTTTGATATTTTCCATTTTTTCATCTCCGGTAGGGTAAAGAGTAGATAAATTAGTCTTTGCTTATTATAAGTTATAGCGATAAAGCATAAGTTACGTAGGCAAAAATGATAGTCATTAATAATTTATTTTTATTGAATAAATTGGCTATATTATTGCTTTGATCATTATATGGATTTGTCAATATTGTTAAAATTATACTAAAAATAGCTGGTTTATTCAAAATATTCACTTTAGTGCGAATATGACCAGTTAATTCAAGTAAATTTTTTAATTGTCTTTTATATTTTTGTGAAGTTCGTTGTTTTTTGATCTATTGAATGTTCTTTTTGTAAATTTTTTCATTGTCCTAAGATTGGGATAATGATAGAAATAAAATATAAATAAATGCCAAATTAAAAAACGAGTACGCATGATGAAAATGGATTGCTTAATTGTGGGTGCCGGTCAAGCCGGGTTAAGTTTAGCTGCTATCCTTGCGGCTAAGAATATTAATGTCTGCATATTAGAGCGGGAGGCACGTATTGGTGATGTGTGGCGCAGGCGCCCAGATAATATGCTATTATTCACTTCACGCGGTATGACTCAACTTCATGGCTTACCGTTTCCTGGAATTAAAGAAGGTTATCCAGATAAAAATGAAGTTGCTGATTACCTTGAGCGCTATGCTTCACATCATAACCTTGCGATACATACTCAAACCGAAGTGATTGAGGTGAAGCATGATACAGATGGCTATCGTGTTAAAACAAAAGATGGGAAAGTATTTCATGCGCCTTGTTTGGTTAATGCAACAGGGGCTAATCAATTAGTTGATATTCCGGCGCTTGCTGAACGGTTTTCTACAGATATACAACAAATTGCAGCAGATCAATACCGGGAACCTAAGCAAATTAAAACGGGCAGCCGAGTTGCTGTCGTTGGTGATGGTGCGAGTGGTCGTCAGATTGCTAAAGATTTGGCAGCAACTGCGAAGGTGACATTATTTTGCGGTTCCTCCCGTCCTCTCTTACCTAATAGAATATTGGGCAAAGATATATTTTGGTGGTTAAGTAAAAGCGGTCTGTTATTTGCCAATTATTACAGTTTAGTAGGGAAAATTATGCGGCGGCGTAATCCTATTCCTTGTGGTGACCTGAAAAACCATCGGCTAGCTGCTTGGGGTATAAAAATAGCGAATAGGCTAGTTGATATAAAAGACAATAAATTATGTGATTCGTCCGGCAATCAATATGAGGTGGATACGGTTATCTGGTGTTTGGGGTATAAAGATGATACGGCATGGTTAACGCTTCCCGGTGCTGCGGATGCTAATGGATTCGTTTGTAAAAATGGTCATGCAGAAGGTGGGAAAACGCCTTATCCTGGGTTATTTATCGTTGGGCGGAAATGGTTGAGTAGCCGTGGTTCTGAACTGATGTTAGGGGCTTATAAAGACACTTGTCGGGTCGCTAAATGGGTGGAAAATTATCTGAAAGAGCGTGTATCATTAAAATGAATGATTAATTCATAATAGTGATATTTTACTCTGTATGTTTTATTTGTCGTGGATTGATGGTTTATTAGGTAGTATTGTTATGGTGTTATTCTGAATTCTGTATCATTACTAAGAGTGCATAATATAGTAAATGTGCTATTAGGAATAAAATGATACAGAATCTCTAACATATTGGCTTTGATAATAACGGTTATAAATAGAAATTATTTATTTTAGGTAATGTATCAAAAATATTATTTATTCATAACACAGATATTTTTCTTTGTAAAATTTAGACCTGTTAATGTTGATGATAAATTGAAATATTTTTGTTGTGCTTGCTGAATTCTGTTCTTACTGGCATGTTTTAATTCAGAGGGCCTTAATCCATATAGCGTCATACAGGTACGACTGAAGTGTGCGCCATCTGAAAATCCACTATTACAAGCTAATAAAGTCAGTGAATCTGATGAATGTATCTCATCAATAGCATGATGCAGACGTTTCCATAATAGATAACTACGGAAATTAGTTCCCATCTTTTCTCTAAATAGATGTAAGAATCGGCTTTCGGATAAATAGAGTTGGTTTGATATTTCACGAGAAGATATACATTTAACCGGTAATTCAGTAATAAGAGAGGCTGCTTTCATGATTCGTTTGTCCTGATAACAATGGCAATCTTCTATTTTACCTAAAAGGTTATTTAAGATGAAAATATCTGGAGAGGTTTCTGACTGTAAACAATTAATAAAGTAATTTGCTATTAAACTGGATGATTCTTGATTTAAGTATACTATATCTGAGCCTCTCATTTGATGTAGTAATAAATGACATAGTGGATTGGCTAGGTCTATCAGTAGATTAAAGCAGAGTTGCCCTTCCGAGTGTAATCTATGTTTAATATTAGAAGAAATAATGAATCCATGTACTTGTCTCGATTCATTTTCGGTATCAACCCTCATGAGTGAATTATGTGGTGATACACTTAATTGGATGCAAGGATGATGATGCCATTCTGTTTGCATATTATAAGAGAAGACGAGATCTTGTAGATGAAATTTATAGAATTTAATAAAATACGGTGATTTGTCTATTTTGTGTAACATGATGGTGTCCTTTATTAAATTGTTTTGTGTATTTGAATTAATTATTTTATTTAATTATTATGAATCCTTGATGTTATTTTTTAATTAAATTATATTAACTCATCAAATAATTATTATTAGTTACTATATCGTCACAATACCATTAAATCATTATTATGAAGCCGCCTCCTTTGGTATCTGGAAAAAATAATTTCACTATTGGAATATATCGTTATGACATGGCGAAAAGAATTATTTTCCACTCTGTTTTTTGCTGGTCAATCTTAACAATATCTAAATTGTTTAACGTTAAATAGCTACTATCTACTTGATATAATTAAAAGTATTTTCTTTAGTGACATAATTAATGACCAAAAATTTAATGAGGAGCCAATATTTTCATATAATTATTTTGATTGGTTATAACTTATATTAAACATATTATCATGAGAACAATATGGTTATATTTTTATGTTCTTTGTGAATTAGGCCACATAAATTATAAGTGTATTGGTATAATACCGAAAATAAGTTGTATCAGGCTTGTAATGAATAAAAAGACCTGTTAGGGCAGTTTGTTATAACAATCCCCAAAATGCTTTAATCAGGGGTTCATTAAGCCGCTTTCTCTGTACACATATACCCAATTCGAACGGTTCTACTAGAGAGATGTTGCCCAATAAAGATATGCGACTGCGTACCGGTTCAGGGCTGTTTTCTACAACGACATTGGGAATTAATGCCACTCCACAACCCAATGCAACCATAGAAACAATGGCTTCATGACCGGACACGGTAGCGTAAATCGATGGGTTGGTAATTTTATGGTGACGGAACCAGTGCTCAATGCGCTTACGTGAAGGGCCATGTTCCGGCAAAATGAAGGGAATGCTATTCCAGTCAGGGGACTTTTGTATTACAAGTGCTCGTACAGAGCAAGGGAGGGAAGGCGCAATCAGTACCAGTGGGACTTCACCGATTTTGGTGAAGCTGACATTATCTGGTAGTTTTTCCGGCTTACCGGCGATGCCTAAATCGGCATCATTAGACTGTATCTTATTGACCGCATCTGCGGCATCACCTGTGGTGAGTTTGATTTCAACCATAGGATGTTCCGCACGAAAACGGTCTAGGATCTGTGGTAAGTGACTGTAGGCTGCGGTGACCGAACAAAACAGACGTAACTCGCCGCTTAGAGATGGGCTTTGTTGATTCAATGAGTGTTTTAGTTGCTGGTATTGCAACAGTGTCTGTTGGGCGAATTGTTTAAATTGCTCACCGGCAAAGGTCAATTTTACAGTGCGATTATCCCGTAAAAATAATGGATGCCCTAAAATATCTTCAATACGCTGAATCTGGCGAGATAATGTGGATGGACTGATATGCATTGCTTTTGCTGTACGACCAAAATGACAGCTTTCAGCCAGATGTAGAAACAGTTTGAGGTCGCGTATATCCATAGCCTATTCTCCTTTTCCTGTCCAATAATCTGTATTGCATAAAGTGCAATGTAGTATTGTTAATATATCAATTTAAGCAATGGCTTTCATGTCGTATATTGAAAATATATAAACACCCCACAGGGTGGGGAAATCTAAAAAACAGTCACAGCATTTCATTGCTGAGCGCTGAGCACAACATGATAACGGAGTCACTAATGGCGAATTATTTTAATACGCTGAATTTGCGTCAGCAGTTGGCGCAGTTAGGTAAATGTCGTTTTATGGCGCGGGAAGAGTTTGTTGATGAAACAGGATTTTTAAAAGGTAAAAAAGTGGTTATCGTCGGTTGCGGAGCGCAGGGACTGAATCAGGGCCTGAATATGCGTGACTCAGGTCTGGATATCACTTATGCCCTGCGTAAAGAGGCCATTGAAGAAAAACGTGCTTCATGGCGTAAAGCAACGGAAAATGGTTTTCAAGCCGGCACTTATGAAGAGTTAATACCGAAGGCTGATTTGGTAATTAACTTGACGCCAGATAAGCAACACTCTTCTGTTGTTCGCGCAGTTCAACCATTGATGAAAGAAGGCGCTGCACTGGGTTATTCTCACGGTTTAAATATTGTTGAAGTAGGTGAACAAATCCGTAAAGACATCACTGTGGTGATGGTAGCGCCTAAGTGTCCTGGTACGGAAGTACGTGAAGAATACAAACGGGGTTTTGGTGTTCCTACTTTGATTGCAGTTCACCCGGAAAACGATCCGAAAGGTGAAGGTATGGCAATCGCTAAGGCATGGGCAGCGGCAACAGGTGCGCATCGCGCCGGTGTTCTGGAATCTTCTTTCGTGGCTGAAGTGAAATCTGATCTGATGGGTGAGCAAACTATTCTGTGCGGTATGTTACAGGCGGGTTCACTGTTGTGTTATGACAAACTGGTGGCAGATGGCGTTGAACCGGGTTATGCAGGAAAGCTGATCCAGTTTGGCTGGGAGACCATCACAGAAGCACTGAAACAAGGTGGCATTACCCTGATGATGGATCGCCTGTCTAACCCGGCAAAACTGCGAGCGTATGCTTTGTCTGAGCAGTTGAAAGAAATGATGACGCCGCTGTTCCAGAAACATATGGATGATATCATTTCTGGTGAATTTTCCTCCGGTATGATGGCTGATTGGGCCAATGATGATAAGAAACTGTTAGGTTGGCGTGAGGAAACCGGTAACACTCCGTTTGAGAATTCACCTGAATATGATGGCAAAATCAGTGAGCAGGAATACTTTGATCATGGCGTTTTAATGGTTGCTATGGTGAAAGCTGGAGTTGAACTGGCATTCGAAATTATGGTTGATACCGGTATTATTGCTGAATCTGCCTATTATGAATCTCTGCATGAATTACCGCTGATTGCGAATACTATCTCTCGTAAGCGCCTGTACGAAATGAATGTTGTTATTTCTGATACAGCAGAATATGGTAACTATTTGTTCTCTCATGTTGCGGTCCCACTGCTGAAAGAGAAGTTTATGGGTTCGCTACAGGCGGGTGATTTAGGTAAACTCGTTGTTGATAACGGTATCGATAACGCCCAGTTACGCGATGTAAATGAGGCTATTCGTAACCACCCAATTGAAGTTGTTGGCCGCGTATTACGTGGTTACATGACAGATATGAAACGTATTGCTGTTGGCGGTTGATATTGATAAAGATAAGGGGGAGAAATTCTCCCTCTTTGCATTTAATATTTATCAACCAGTAGAGTCCTTTTTCTTCACAAAGAAAACCGCGTTTCCTTTCTCCCCTTTCTGCTACAATTCTATCCCCTGAGATACTGTCCTGATATAACTTATTAAACATCATGCGATTAAATCCTAGCCAACAACAAGCTGTCGAATTTGTTACCGGTCCTTGTCTGGTCCTGGCTGGGGCAGGTTCCGGCAAAACTAGAGTGATTACCAATAAAATTGCTCATCTTATCCGCATTTGTGGCTATCAGCCTCGTCATATCGCCGCTGTGACGTTTACTAATAAAGCCGCACGGGAAATGAAAGAGCGTATGGCACAAACTCTGGGGCGCAAAGAGGCTAAGGGGCTGATGATTTCTACTTTCCACACGTTGGGGTTGGAAATCATTAAGCGCGAGTACAAAGCGTTAGGAATGAAAAGCAATTTCTCGTTGTTTGATGATCAGGATCAGATGGCCCTGTTGAAAGATTTAACAGCTGATTTACTGGAGGAAGATAAAGATCTATTACAAAAATTGATCTCTGCCATTTCAAACTGGAAAAATGATCTGCTTTCTCCACAGCAAGTTTTGGCATTGGCCCGTTCTGCTCAGGAGCATCAGTTTGCTGAATGTTATCGCCGTTATGATTTACATCTGGCGAGCTGTAATGTATTGGATTTTGACGATCTGATTACCAAACCGACTTTGTTGATGCAGCATGATGATGAAGTCAGAGAGCGTTGGCAAAACCGTATCCGTTATCTGTTGGTAGATGAATATCAGGACACCAATACCAGTCAATATCAACTGGTTAAATTGTTGGTGGGGCAAAGGGCTCGTTTTACGGTGGTGGGTGATGATGACCAGTCGATCTATTCATGGCGCGGCGCAAGACCACAAAATTTGGTGTTACTGAAAGAGGATTTCCCAAAGCTTAATGTGATTAAACTGGAACAGAATTATCGTTCCTCTGGCTGTATTCTGAAAGCAGCTAATATTTTGATCGCCAATAACCCTCACGTGTTTGAAAAACGGCTTTTTTCTGAACTGGGGTATGGTGATCCATTGAAAGTGATTACAGCTAATAATGAAGAACATGAGGCGGAAAGGGTTATTGGGGAGCTGATGGCACATCACTTTATCAATAAGACCCAATATAAAGATTACGCTATTCTCTACCGAGGAAATCATCAATCCCGCGTGTTTGAAAAGATGCTGATGCAAAACCGCATTCCTTACCGGATTTCTGGTGGTACTTCTTTCTTTGCCCGCCCTGAAATTAAGGATTTGCTAGCTTATCTGCGGGTGCTGACTAATCCCGAAGATGACAGTGCGTTCCTAAGAATTGTCAATACACCAAGACGTGAAATTGGTGCGGCTACCATTCAAAAACTGAGTGAGTGGGCGAATCAGCGCAATAAAAGTCTCTATCAGGCTAGTTTCGATCTTGGTTTGGAACAAAGTCTAACTGGCCGCGGTTTGGCGGCATTACAGCGTTTTACTCACTGGATGGATGAGATAACTCGTCAGGTTGAACGAGATCCTTTGCTAGCTGTGCGTGATCTACTACATGGTATGGATTATGAAAGCTGGCTGTACGAAACATCCCCGGGTCCGAAAGCGGCTGAAATGCGGATGAAAAATATTAATCAGTTATTCACTTGGATGAGTGAAATGCTGGAAGGTGATGAACTGAACGAAGCAATGACTTTATCTCAGGTGGTCGCGCGTTTCACATTACGGGATATGCTGGAGCGAGGCGAAGATGGTGAGGAGTTTGATCAGGTGCAATTGATGACTCTACATGCTTCTAAAGGATTGGAGTTTCCCTATGTATTTCTGGTCGGCATGGAAGAAGGGCTGTTGCCTCATCAGAGCAGTATTGATGAAGAAAATATTGATGAAGAGCGACGACTGGCTTATGTAGGGATCACCCGTGCTCAACGGGAGTTATTTTTTACTTTATGTAAAGAGCGTCGTCAATATGGCGAATTAATCCGTCCAGAACCAAGCCGTTTTTTGCATGAGTTGCCACAGGATGACTTACATTGGTCACAAGATAAAAAAATAGTGACAGCAGAAGAAAGAATGCAAAAAGGGCAATCGCGTATCGCGGATATCAAATCGCGTTTAGGGCTTGGACAAAAAAATAAGTCGTAAATATGTTGGAGATTCCCTGTATCACAGAGATACAGGGAAAGTGATTTTATTCAGGTTTGAGTATCCTGCTCGCCTAAAACAAGTGACCATTGAGCATGGCTTTGCCACTGGATTTCCTGCTGTAAAGACTCTGCCCTCAGAGGGTGTTGCATTAGCCAGCCATGAGGTAACGTTATTGTTAACGCTTCATCATTCACTTTTAAATGTAGAGCAGGGAGCGTGTCATCTCGACGACGGTTGGCAAAGATGATAGCTAACCGCAACAGACGACATAAACGTTGAGCTTGTATCAGAGGTAAGGCGTTTTGTTGATTAAAGGAAAACAAATCAATAGGGCCACTCTGGTTCTTTAGCAATGTGGCTAAGAGTTTTTTCTGCGCAGGCGTATAGCCGGGGAGAGCGAGATAATTGATCAGATAGGCTGCATGTGATGGAGCATGATGGAAATCAATACTTAGGCCAATTTCATGTATCAGACAGGCGCTTTGTAATAATTCATGACATCGGCTATCAAGCTCCCAAGGTTTAGCAATCTGTTGTAGGAAGTGTTCAGCCAATTGTTTGACCCGTTGAGACTGTTCAACGTCTAACTGAAAACGTCGCTGTATATTTCGTAGTGTTCTGGTACGAATATCTGGTTCTATTGGTAAATCCAGCATGCCGTAAACAAGACCTTCCCGTAAAGCGCCGCCCGCAAGGATCATACTGTCAATATTTAATGCCTGGAAAATCGCTATCAGGATAGCAAGGCCACTTGGGAAAACCAAAGCCCGTTCCAGCGTCAATCCTTCTATTTCCAGCTCTTCCAGCTTACCGCATTCAATCGCTTTATGTTTGAGCTCCTGAAGTTTCGGCAAAGTGATCAGCTCATCCATACCTTGAGCAATCATGATTTCTTGCAGAGCCTGAACGGTACCGGAAGCACCTACACAAATCTGCCAGCCTTGTTCGATCAGTTTTGGGGCAATGGGTTTCAACGTTTCATGTGCGGCAGCTTCGGCTCTGGCGAAATTTTCTTCCGTCAGGCTACGGTCATTAAAGTAGCCTTCAAGCCAGGTAACACAACCCATACTTAGGCTGGATAACTGAGAGGCTTTTGCCCCATTCCCCGTAACCAGTTCTGTACTTGCACCACCAATATCGACAACCAGACGTTTTTCAGGGCCGCCAGTTGTATGAGCAACGCCTTGATAAATAAGCCGAGCTTCATCTTCGCCACTGATTACCTTAACCGGACAATCAAGGATTTCTGATGCTTTTTTCACAAATGCGTCTGAATTTTCAGCGATGCGTAAAGTTGCCGTAGCAACAACGCGGATTTGTGATGGAGGTATATCCTGTAAGCGTTCAGAAAAAATCCTGAGACATTGCCAGCCTCTCTCCATTGCCTGTTGAGATAAGCGGTTATTTTTATCTAATCCAGCGGCCAGCCTGACTTTACGTTTGATTCGTGCCAGTATCTGCATACTGCCGGATACTTCACGCACAACCAGCATGTGAAAACTGTTTGAACCTAGGTCGATAGCCGCATAGAGCGAAGAAGAACTCAGCATCATTTTCAGCCTGAACGTTTACGGTTATTACGTGGTGTATTATTACGATGCGACAAGTTGTTACGACGCTGATGGTTTCCTGAACGCGGACGGTGTCGGCGTTTAGGTACCGGTAAATCTTTCAGCAAGGCTTGACTGTCATATTTGCTGACCGGGATAGGGTGTTGAATATAATCTTCAATCGCTGGCAGGTTTAGTGCATATTCTTCACAGGCTAGGCTGATCGAATAGCCACTTTCACCTGCACGACCAGTACGGCCAATGCGGTGAACATAATCCTCGCAGTCGTCTGGTAGGTCATAATTAAAAACATGAGTGACTGAAGGAATGTGCAATCCACGGGCTGCGACATCAGTTGCAACTAGAATATCAATATTGCCGTTGCTGAATTCTTCCAGAATGCGTAACCGTTTTTTTTGTGCTACATCACCGGTTAGTAACCCAACTCGATGTCCGTCAGCAGCCAGATGCGCCCAGATATCTTCACAACGATGTTTTGTATTGGCGAAAATAATGCATCGATCAGGCCACTCTTCTTCCAATAACGTTTGAAGCAGGCGCATCTTTTCTTCATTAGAAGGATAAAACAGCTCTTCGCGGATACGGTGTCCCGTTTTCTGTAACGGTTCTACCTCGACATACTCTGCATGATTCATTTGCTCAAATGCCAGTTCTCGGACTCGGTAAGAGAGTGTGGCAGAAAACAGTAGGTTCATACGTTCGTTTGCTGATGGCATTCGACGGAATAGCCAGCGGATATCTTTGATAAAACCGAGATCATACATGCGATCAGCTTCATCAAGAACCACAACTTGGACCGCATTCAGATTAATGTGCCCCTGTTTGGTATAGTCGATTAGACGTCCGGTAGTGCCGATAAGGATGTCAACACCGGATCCTAGTATTTTCAGCTGTTTGTCGTAACCATCACCGCCGTAGGCAAGACCCATCTTTAGACCTGTTGCCTGTGCCAGATCTTCTGCATCAGAGTAAATCTGTACAGCGAGCTCGCGGGTAGGAGCCATAATCAGCGCTCTTGGCTGATTGGTTTGACGCTCCTCCGCTGCGGGATGAGTCAGTAAATAATGAAAAGCAGACGCTAAAAATGCTAGCGTCTTCCCCGTACCGGTTTGCGCTTGCCCCGCGACATCACGACCTTCGACAGTGAAAGGCAATGTCAGTGCTTGTATCGGTGTACAATTAGAAAAGCCCTTATTATCAAGAGCTTCTATAACCTTGGGGTGCAAGGCGAAGTCGGAAAACTTCTTTTCTGTCAAGTGTGTTTTACTCATAGTGTGGTAGAATATCAGTTAACCATTGTCTTACGAAAGTGTATCCGCTGAAATAAAGGCAACCTTATATCAGTAATGTTACACTAGCATGGTAAAAAATTATTCTTTGGAGTAAAAAATGAGCGATAAAATTATTCGTTTGAGTGATGCTAGCTTTGATACTGACGTTCTTAAAGCAACAGGTCCGGTTCTTGTTGATTTTTGGGCTGAGTGGTGTGGACCATGTAAAATGATTGCACCTATTTTAGATGAAATTGCCCCAGAATATTCCGGCAAACTGACTATTACTAAACTGAACATTGATGAAAACCCGGCAACTGCTCCTAAATATGGTATCCGTGGTATTCCAACACTGTTGCTATTTAAAGATGGTCAAGTTGCTGCTACAAAAGTGGGAGCACTGTCAAAAACTCAATTGAAAGAATTTTTGGACGCTAATCTCTGATTGAAGAGAGCTCACATTAATACCGGACGTTTAGCGTATACTATTATTTATTTCATTGACCGCTAGACGTCCGTAAAGAAGCGTGATAAGTTAGCGCTACTGCTTGTATCACATACATCATGTTAGAAGTATGTTGCATACTGAATAATCTGTAGTGTCTGATAAGTCTGTTATCTCTGGATAGTCTAAAATATCCAATGGGTTATACGGGAATAATCTGGCGTATAGCTCGTTACGTTGAGATAGTTTTTATAGAAATCAGTAATGTTTCAGCATTATCTCAACAGCGTTTTTGACAGCCTGTCAGTCTTATTTGAGTTCAATCTTAGTACTTCAAATTATTACCTTTTTATATGAATAATGTATTAAAGGTCTGATTTGTTTTTGTACAAAATAAACAGGCACCGATCGATGACGCTGCCATACTATTCACGTTCATAGTTCGAGATATACCCCGAGTTTAAGAACCCACCATTATGAATCTTACCGAATTAAAGAATACGCCGGTATCTGAACTGATTACACTCGGCGAAAATATGGGGCTGGAAAATCTAGCCCGTATGCGTAAACAAGATATTATCTTCTCTATCCTTAAGCAGCATGCGAAAAGTGGGGAAGATATCTTCGGTGATGGCGTGTTGGAGATATTGCAGGATGGCTTTGGATTCCTCCGTTCAGCAGACAGCTCTTACCTTGCCGGCCCCGATGATATCTACGTTTCTCCCAGCCAAATCCGTCGTTTTAACCTCCGCACCGGTGACACAATTTCAGGTAAAATTCGTCCACCTAAAGAAGGTGAACGCTATTTTGCCCTGTTGAAGGTTAACGAAGTTAATTTTGACAAACCAGAAAATGCTCGCAGTAAAATTCTTTTTGAAAACTTAACCCCGCTGCATGCTAATAGCCGACTGCGTATGGAACGTGGTAATGGTTCCACTGAGGATCTGACTGCCCGTGTTCTGGATCTGGCTGCCCCGATTGGCCGTGGACAACGTGGTCTGATCGTCGCGCCACCAAAAGCGGGTAAAACGATGTTGCTGCAAAATATTGCTGCTAACATTGCCCACAATCATCCAGATTGTGTATTGATGGTACTTCTGATTGATGAACGTCCAGAAGAAGTCACTGAAATGCAACGCCTGGTAAAAGGTGAGGTTATTGCTTCTACTTTTGATGAACCTGCTTCTCGTCACGTTCAGGTGGCAGAGATGGTTATTGAGAAAGCAAAACGTCTGGTTGAACACAAAAAAGATGTGATTATTCTGCTTGACTCTATTACTCGCTTAGCTCGTGCCTATAACACTGTTGTTCCCGCATCCGGTAAGGTATTGACTGGTGGTGTGGATGCTAACGCGTTACATCGTCCGAAACGTTTCTTCGGGGCTGCGCGTAATGTGGAAGAGGGCGGAAGCTTGACCATTATTGCGACTGCGTTGGTGGATACGGGTTCTAAGATGGATGAAGTGATTTACGAAGAGTTCAAAGGCACTGGTAACATGGAGCTGCATCTCTCCCGCAAAATTGCTGAAAAACGCGTCTTCCCAGCTATCGATTACAACCGTTCTGGTACACGTAAAGAAGAGCTACTCACCACCTCTGAAGAGCTACAGAAAATGTGGATTCTGCGTAAAATTATTCATCCGATGGGCGAAATTGATGCGATGGAATTCCTTATCAACAAACTGGCTATGAGCAAAACGAATGACGATTTCTTTGACATGATGAAACGTTCATAGTTTTTAACTCAGTTCATGATCATTTTAATTAGCGCCACAGTTTCGTGGCGTTTTTTGTATTCACCGCACTGTTATAGCTATATATGGCATGTATTTTGCAAGCTGTATCTGCTGCCATATATTTGAAATAAATATTAAAAGAATGATGTAAGAGCATAAGGGCCATTAATTTTTTCATATAAGCAGTGTTTTCGTAAGCTAGGCGCTCGTGAGGGTAGATTCTGGCTAGAAAATCATATGTTTTCGGTTGATAAATGACCAGGGTGTGTTTACTTTTTACAGAGAGTTATCATCGTGAATATTCTCAGCATGAATATTGAAATTTTTTATGTTTTTCTATTTTCTTTTGCGTTTTTGTTTATGGCTCGCAAAATAGCAAAGAAAGTTGGTCTTGTTGATAAGCCCAATTATCGTAAGTGTCATCAGGGGTTAGTGCCTCTGGTTGGAGGAATATCAATATTTGTTGGCATCTGTTTTGCTTTTGTTATCACAAAAGAATTTATTCCTCACAAGTGGTTATATTTGGTTTGTGCCGGTGTATTGGTATTTGTCGGCGCATTGGATGACCGTTTTGATATCAGCGTTAAGGTCCGGGCAGCCATCCAAGCTCTGGTTGGTATTGCGATGATGTATTTTGCTGGACTGAAATTAGATAGTCTTGGTTATGCTTTTGGCCCTTGGGACATGACACTTGGACCGTTTAGTTATGTTGTGACACTATTTGCTGTCTGGGCTGCTATCAATGCATTCAATATGGTTGATGGGATAGATGGATTATTAGGCGGATTATCCTGTGTCTCCTTCGGTGCTTTGGGGATCTTACTGTATCAAAGTGGTAATACGGCACTAGCATTATGGTGTTTTGCATTTATTGCTGCCATTTTCCCTTATATTGTCCTTAATCTTGGTTTATTAAGCCAACGTTTCAAAGTATTTATGGGGGATGCGGGCAGTACACTGATTGGTTTTACCATTATCTGGCTGCTCATTGAATCTACTCAGGGGAATGAGCATCCTGTTAATCCAGTTACTGCGTTGTGGATTGTTGCCATTCCATTAATGGATATGGTTGCTATTATGTACCGCCGGTTACGGAAAGGAATGAGCCCATTTTCTCCTGACAGGCAACATATTCACCACCTAGTTATGCGGTCTGGATTCTCATCACGTCAGGCTTTTATTTTAATCACTGTTGTTGCCGCTTTATTAGCCGCTGTCGGCATTACTGGAGAATGGTTGGAATTTGTGCCTGAGTGGATAATGTTGGCACTGTTCTTGCTTGCATTTGTGTTGTATGGCTATTGCCTCAAGCGTGTATGGAAGGTAGCTCGTTTCATTAAACGGCAAAAGCGTCGTATGCGCCGTTCAGCTAACCATTAAACATCTATTATCAGCGGAGGTTCTGTGCAGTGATAAAATCAGAAACGAAATCTATTCAGGATGAACAAGCTCTGGAGCATGAGCTAGATATCAGAGCCTTGTGCAGGGCGTTATGGCATGGAAAGGTATGGATCGTTGCACTGGCAATAATTTTCGCAACCGCGGCGTTAGGAGCATCTTATCTGATGCAACAAAAATGGAGTGCCACCGCAATCACTGATCTGCCTACGACTAATCAGTTGGGAAGTTATTACTCTCAGCAGCAGTTTTTGCGCAATCTGGATACTCACATTAACATTTCACTGGAAACTCAGTTACCGTCTATTCCAGAAGAAGCCTATAAGGAGTTTATCACTCAGGTTGCTGCATATGATACTCGCCGTGAATTTTGGTTGAAATCTGATTATTACAAACAGCAGCAGGAGGGCGATGCCAGAGCTGATGCGGCCTTATTAGATGAATTAATCAATAATATTCAGTTTATTCCTCATGATGATAAAAAAGTGCTGAATGACAGCATTAAACTGACCGCTGAGTCTTCTAGACAAGCAAATCAACTCCTGCGCCAGTACATTTCTTTTGCCAATAGTCGTGCCAGTACTCATTTAAATGATGAAGTAAAAGGTGCATGGGTTACCCGTGCCCAATCTATGGATGCACTGGTTAAGCGCCAAGAAATGGTCGCTAAAGCGGTTTATAACCGCGAAATGAATGTATTACAGCAGTCCCTGAAAATTGCGGAAAAACAAGGGATTCAGCGCAATCAAACGGATACACCGGTGGATCAGTTGCCCGATTCAAAAATGTTTATGTTAGGGGCTCCGTTGTTACAGGCTCAACTTGAGACTTTGGAAGCAATAGGGCCTAAGTATGATGTGGACTATGACCAAAATATTGCAATGTTAGCAGCATTGAATGTTCACCCGACATTACAGGATCAATTCCAGGCTTACCGCTATTTGAGAACACCAGAGGAGCCTGTTACCAGAGACAGCCCTCGCAGAATGTTTTTGATGATCATGTGGGGTGCAGTTGGCGCTTTAGTGGGAGCCGGCGTGGCATTGGTTAGATGTTCGCGTAAATAATCAGATAATTATTAGGAATAACTGTTTCTGAAGGATATTTTCTGCGACTCCAGCAGGAGTAAATGGCATTCAGAGTATTGTTTGCAGGAAAATCTGCAAGTTACTGACTATAAGAGAGTCACTGTGAAAGTGTTGACTGTGTTTGGTACTCGGCCGGAGGCCATCAAGATGGCTCCGCTAGTACACGCATTGGCAGAGGATGAAGCCTTCGAAGCGAAAGTATGTGTCACCGCCCAACATCGGGAAATGTTGGATCAGGTGTTACACCTTTTCGAGATTACTCCTGATTTTGATCTCAATATTATGAAATCAGGGCAAGATCTAACGGATATTACCTGTCGTATTTTGGAAGGATTGAAGCCTGTTTTAGCAGAATTTAAGCCTGATGTTGTATTGGTTCACGGAGATACGACAACAACGATGGCAACCAGTTTGGCTGCGTTCTACCAACGTATCCCTGTTGGTCACATTGAAGCTGGATTAAGAACGGGTGATCTTTATTCCCCTTGGCCGGAAGAGGCAAACCGTAAGATTGCTGGGCATCTGGCAATGTATCATTTCGCTCCGACAAAAAATTCTCACAATAATTTATTGAAAGAATCAATTGCAGATAATCGGGTTTTTGTTACCGGAAATACAGTAATTGATGCGTTGTTGTGGGTACGCGATCGAATAATGAATGACGAGGCTATGCGGAGTAAGCTGGCGAAGCACTACCCGTTTATTGATACTAATAAGAAAATGATTCTGGTGACAGGGCATCGTCGTGAAAGTTTTGGTGGCGGATTTGAGCGAATTTGTGAAGCTTTGGCACAGATAGCCCGTGTTCATCCAGATGTGCAAGTAGTCTATCCGGTTCATCTAAACCCGAATGTCAGTGAGCCAGTAAAGCGCATTTTGCATGATATTGATAACATTATTCTTATTGAACCTCAGGATTATTTGCCATTTGTTTATCTAATGAACCATGCCTATATGCTCCTGACAGATTCCGGTGGTATTCAGGAAGAAGCCCCTTCTTTAGGAAAGCCGGTATTGGTAATGCGTAATACTACTGAACGGCCAGAGGCGGTTGATGCTGGAACGGTACGTTTGGTAGGGACGGAAACAAGAACTATCGTGGAAGAGGTGACTCGATTGTTGACAGACGATGCTGCCTATCAGCGAATGAGCCGCGCTCATAATCCTTACGGGGATGGCGATGCCTGTCAACGTATTCTCGACGCTTTGAAAAAAATCAGGTGACACTATGAGCTTTGAAACTATTTCTGTTATTGGTCTTGGTTATATTGGTTTGCCAACGGCGGCAGCGTTTGCATCCCGTAATAAGAAAGTCATTGGCGTGGATGTCAATCAGCATGCGGTAGAAACCATCAACCGTGGTGCAATTCATATTGTAGAACCGGATCTAGGCAAAGTGGTGAAAGTTGCCGTAGAAGGCGGTTACCTGAAAGCAGTGATTGCTCCGTTACCCGCAGATGCTTTTCTGATAGCTGTTCCGACGCCTTTTAAAGCCGATCATGAGCCGGATATGACGTATGTCCGTTCCGCAGCCGAATCTGTGGCGCCAGTTCTGAAAAAAGGTGATTTGGTTATTTTAGAATCTACCTCACCAGTAGGCGCGACGGAGCAGATGGCTGAATGGTTGGCAGCAGTGCGCCCTGATTTAACGTTCCCACAACAGATGGGAGAGGAGTCTGATATTGATATCGCTTACTGTCCTGAACGTGTGTTGCCAGGGCAAGTTATGGTTGAATTAATTAAGAATGACCGTGTTGTTGGTGGTATGACGTCAAAATCTTCAACCAGAGCTAGTGAGCTGTATAAAATTTTCCTTGAAGGTGAATGTGTTATCACTAATTCAAGAACGGCAGAAATGTGTAAGCTGACAGAAAACAGTTTCCGAGATGTAAACATTGCATTTGCCAACGAACTTTCCCTGATTTGTGCTGATCAAGGTATCAACGTGTGGGAATTGATCAATTTGGCAAATCGCCATCCGCGTGTAAATATTCTCCAACCAGGTCCTGGCGTGGGTGGTCATTGTATTGCTGTTGATCCGTGGTTCATTGTTTCTCAAAACCCGAAACAATCACGTCTTATTCATACAGCACGTATGATTAATGATGACAAGCCATTGTGGGTTGTGGATCAAGTAAAAGCGGCTGTTGCGGATTGTTTGGCTGAAAGTGGAAAACGTGCAAGCGAAGTGAAAATTGCCTGTTTTGGTTTGGCATTTAAACCAAATATTGACGATTTGCGTGAGAGTCCAGCAGCCCATATCACCGGTATGATTGCGCAATGGCATGCAGGTGAAACGCTGGCTGTAGAACCTCATATTCATGAATTACCCGCTCCCTTGAAGGAAATAACTCTATTAGTTAATCTGGAAAAAGCGCTGGAAGAAGCAGATATTCTGTTGATGCTGGTAGATCATAATCAGTTTAAAGCTGTAAATAGTCATGAAATTAAACAGAAGTGGATTGTGGATACAAAAGGAGTCTGGCGTTGAGACGTATTCTAATCACAGGTGGTGCAGGTTTTATTGGCTCCGCTGTTGTACGGCATGTTATTGATAATACAGAAGACAGTGTGGTTGTAGTTGATAGCCTGACTTATGCCGGTAACCTGGCGTCTCTTGCCCCGATTGCGGATAGCCCTCGTTATGTGTTTGAGCAGGTTGATATCTGTCAACGCGGAGCGCTGGATCGGGTCTTTGAACAATATCAGCCGGATTGTGTGATGCATTTGGCGGCAGAAAGCCATGTGGATCGTTCTATTGATGGCCCTGCGGCATTTATCGAAACCAACATTGTGGGTACTTATACTTTGTTGGAAGCTGCGCGTGCTTTCTGGCAGAAACTCAATGAAGAGAAACAAGCTGCTTTCCGTTTTCACCACATTTCAACAGATGAAGTGTATGGTGATTTACATGGTGAAGAGGGCCTCTTTACTGAAACAACACCTTATGCGCCAAGTAGCCCATATTCGGCGTCCAAAGCATCCAGCGATCATCTGGTAAGAGCATGGCACCGGACTTATGGTTTACCGGTCGTTATCACCAATTGTTCAAATAACTATGGTCCTTACCATTTCCCGGAAAAACTGATCCCACTGGTGATCTTAAATGCATTAGCAGGAAAATCTTTACCGGTATATGGTGAAGGGAAACAAATTCGCGATTGGCTGTATGTGGAAGACCATGCCAGAGCGCTCTATTTGGTTGTGACAGAAGCTGAACCGGGCAAAACCTACAATATTGGAGGTCATAATGAACGCAAAAATATTGATGTGGTTTGTGCGATTTGTGAGCTTCTGGAAGAGTTTTGTCCTGAGAAACCAGCGGGTATTGCTTATTATCGAGATTTGATTACTTATGTTGCAGATCGCCCAGGCCATGATATGCGTTATGCTATTGATGCGGCGAAAGTTGAACGAGATCTAGGCTGGAGACCACAAGAAACATTTGAATCAGGTATTCGCAAAACAGTTCAATGGTATTTAGAAAATGAAAACTGGTGGCGTAAAGTTCAAGACGGCTCTTATGCCGGTGAACGCCTTGGATTAGGTAAAAACTGAATGACGATGGGGGCAGTAAATATGAAAGGGATCATTCTGGCAGGTGGATCAGGAACCCGGTTGCATCCGATAACACAGGGTGTTTCCAAACAATTACTGCCAATTTATGATAAGCCAATGATCTACTATCCTTTGTCAGTACTCATGCTAGCAGGGATACGTGATATTCTGATTATCTCTACACCAGAAGATTTACCTTCTTTCCGCCGGCTGTTAGGTGATGGTGACAGATTTGGTATTCACTTAAGCTATAAAGAACAGCCATCACCGGATGGTTTAGCTCAGGCATTTTTGATTGGTGAGGAGTTCATCAACGGCGGGCTTTGCTGCTTGGTATTGGGAGACAATATCTACTTTGGACAAGGGTTCAGCCCAAAACTGAGGAATGTTGTTTCCCGTGGAACAGGGGCGACTGTTTTTGGTTATCAAGTGATGGATCCTGAGCGGTTTGGGGTGGTGGAATTTGATGACGCATTCCGCGTTCTTTCCATTGAGGAAAAACCAGAAAAGCCAAAATCCAACTGGGCGGTGACGGGTCTCTATTTCTACGATAATCAAGTAGTAGATTTTGCTAAGCAGGTCAAGCCTTCTGCCAGAGGTGAACTGGAAATTACCAGTATTAACCAGATGTATTTGGAACGTGGTGAACTAAACATCGAGTTGTTAGGGCGTGGTTTTGCCTGGCTGGATACTGGCACTCATGACAGCCTGATTGAGGCCAGTACTTTTGTGCAGACCGTAGAGAAGCGTCAAGGTTTTAAGATCGCCTGTCTTGAAGAGATCGCTTGGCGTAATGGTTGGCTGGATGATATACAGTTAAGAGAAACAGTAAAATCTTTGTCAAAAACTGGCTACGGCCAATATCTGCTGGATCTGCTCCATGTTCGTGTGCGCCAATATTGAACCGTTAGAGTGGGATAGTCACTATTTTGGGCTATCCACCGCTCGCCTTGATTTCACACCTGATGCTGGTCTGCTAACCTCATCTCAGTTAGAACAGTATGCTTTAGTGCAAGCTAAAGTACCTGCGCAGCGATTGGATCTTATTGATGGATTATCCGCGTTGGGCTTTTCGTTAGTGGAAGGGGAAGTAGACCTTTCCTTAATGATTGGCATAGAAAATGCTAATAATGACAACTCTGAGAGTAAGTTGCTTTCGGCTGAGCGGCGAGATATCCCGATGTTGAAGGAGGTAGCTTCCAACGTATTTCCTTTGAGTCGTTTCCGAACTCCGTGGTATCAACCGCAGGATAGTGGTCGTTTCTACGCGACTTGGGTGGAAAAAGCGGTATTGGGGACATTTGATCATCAATGTTTGCTGGTAAATGGGGGTAATGGGCAACCCGCAGGGTTTGTTACCTTACGAGATATAGGAGCAGGAGAGGCTCGTGTAGGTTTACTGGCTGTATTCCCAGGAAATATTGGCCGTGGGATTGGCTCAAAATTGATGTTGGCGGCGCAGCAGTGGTGTCAACGCCACCAAATACGGCAGTTAAGGATTGCGACACAAACCAGCAACATTGCTGCTTTGCGCCTTTATACACGCAGTGGTGCGTTTGTTGAAAGCACCGCGTATTGGTTATATAGGGGATGAAATGATTCCATTTAACAGACCACCAGTCGTTGGCACTGAATTAGATTACATGAAGCAAGCAATGGAGAGCGGTAAGCTTTGCGGGGATGGTGGTTTCACCAAGCGTTGTGAAGAGTGGATGGAACAACATTTCAATTGCCCGAAAGTTTTATTGACGCCATCCTGTACAGCTTCACTGGAAATGGCGGCTATTTTGCTGAATGTTCAACCCGGTGATGAAGTTATTATGCCGAGCTTCACTTTCGTTTCTAGTTCTAACGCGTTTGTGCTGCGTGGAGCAACCATTGTATTCGTGGATATTCGTCCGGATACCATGAATATTGATGAAACCAAAATCGAAGCAGCAATTACAGCTAAAACACGCGTGATTGTTCCAGTGCATTACGCCGGCGTAGCCTGTGAAATGGATACCATCATGGCCTTGGCAGAGAAATATAATCTGTTTGTCGTGGAAGATGCTGCACAGGGGGTAATGTCTACTTATAAAGGACGCGCACTGGGAACTATCGGACACATTGGTTGCTACAGTTTTCACGAAACCAAAAACTACTCTTCTGGTGGTGAAGGTGGTGCAGCGCTTATCAATGATCAATCACTGATTTCCCGTGCGGAAATTGTTCGCGAAAAAGGGACTAATCGTAGTCAGTTTTTCCGTGGTCAAGTTGATAAATATACTTGGCGCGATATCGGTTCGAGTTATCTGATGTCGGAGCTTCAGGCTGCTTATTTGTGGGCGCAATTAGCGAAAGCTGAGACAATCAATGAACGTCGCCTTGCCTTGTGGAATACCTATTATCAAACATTAAAACCGCTGGCTGATGATGGTCTCCTGACATTGCCCGTCATACCGGAAGGGTTGGAGCATAATGCTCATATGTTCTATATCAAGCTGAAAGATGTTGAAGAACGCTCGGCATTCAATAGCTATATGAAGGACGCGGGTGTATTAACGGTATTCCATTATGTTTCTCTGCACACTAGCCCCGGCGGTGAAAAATTTGGCCGTTTTCACGGAGAAGACTGTTTTACTACCTGTGAAAGTGATCGTCTGGTGCGCTTGCCGATGTTTTACAACATAACAGACGCTGAACAGCAGATCGTCATTAAACATATTCGAGAATACTTCGCCTGATATGTCGTTGGCTAAAGCATCAATATGGACTGCGGGCTCCACACTGATAAAAATCGGTGTGGGGCTTTTAATCGTTAAATTACTGGCAGTTGCTTTTGGCCCCAGCGGGGTTGGGCAGGCGGGTAATTTTCGTCAGCTTATCACTGTGCTTGGGGTGTTGGCTGGTGCCGGTATTTTTAATGGTGTGACTAAATATGTTGCTGAATATCAGCAACAGCCGGAAAGGTTGCGGGCGGTACTGGGAACATCTTCTACCATTATTCTTGGGTTTTCCACGCTGTTGGCAGTGATTTTTTTGCTGTTTAGCGGGTCTATCAGTATAGGGTTATTTGGTCATCAAAATTATAAGCCAGTTGTGCAGGCTCTCGCTTTTATTCAAATGGGGATTGCTTTTGCCAACTATTTTTTGGCTATTTTGAAGGGATACCGAGATGCACAGAGGAATGCGCTGGCGATTATTTTTGGTAGCGTGATAGGTGTGATTGCCTATTATCTCTGTTTTATCCTTGGTGGGTATGGAGGTGCTTTGGCGGGTTTGGCTTTAGTGCCAGCATTAATCATATTTCCCGCGGGATTGATGGTTTGGCGTCTCAAAGCGGTATCGATTTCAAGTTTTAAACCCATGTGGGATAAGGTATTGGTTGGTCAGCTTGGCAAGTTTACCCTTATGGCCCTGTTGACTTCCATTACTTTACCAGTTGCCTACATTTTGATGCGAAATTTGCTGGCAGCGCATTATAGTTGGTACGAAGTGGGTATCTGGCAAGGTGTAAGCAGTATTTCCGATGCTTACCTGCAATTTATCACAGCATCTTTTAGTGTTTATCTGTTGCCAACACTTTCACGATTGCAGGGTAAGAGCGAAATATCAAATGAGATAATTAAGGCGCTGAAATTTGTTTTGCCTGCTGTGGCCGTTGCAAGTTTTACTGTATGGCTGCTGCGTGATTTTGCCATTTGGTTACTATTTTCTGACAAATTTACTGCTATGCGTGATCTATTTGCCTGGCAGTTGGTGGGTGATGTTTTGAAAGTGGGTGCTTATGTTTTTGGCTATCTGGTGATTGCTAAGGCTGCGTTGCGTTTTTATGTGTTGACAGAAGTTAGTCAGTTTTTACTGCTTATTGGTTTTGCGCACTGGCTTATTCCTGTAAACGGAGCGTTAGGTGCGGCACAAGCCTATATGGCAACTTACATTATTTATTTCACCCTTTGTTGTGGTGCATTTCTTATTTATCGTAGGCGAGCATGACAACCCTCATTCACGTTTTGGGATCTGATATCCCACATCACAATCGAATAGTATTGCGCTTTTTTAATGACGTCTTAGTACAAGAAATTGGTTTTTTAGCCAAACCGAAGTTTATGGTGGTGACCAAAAATCGCGCTTTACTGGATGATTGCCCGGCATTGGATATGGCATTCTTTGATAGTAAAAAATCTCTGGCACAGGCTGTTATTGCTCAAGCACGTTCAGATAGAGATTGTCGGTTTTTTTTTCACGGCCAATTTAATGTGAGTTTGTGGTTGGCGCTGTTGTCAGGAAAAATCAAACGTAATCAGTTTTGGTGGCATGTTTGGGGAGCGGATCTGTATGAAGACTCCTGTCAGTTAAAATTTCGTCTATTCTATTTCTTGCGTCGTCTGGCACAGCGCCGGGTAGGGCATGTGTTTGCGGTTCGTGGAGATCTCTATTTTTATTCTCAACATCATCCGGACGTACCAACATCATTGCTCTATTTTCCAACCAGAATGGAACCTGCTTTGACAATTGCGGAAAGAATACCTGTTGAAGATGGTAAAATGACAATTTTGTTGGGGAATTCCGGTGATCGATCGAACCGCCATATTACGGCATTGAAAGCAATTCATAAGCAGTTTGGCGATAAGGTGCGAATCATTATCCCAATGGGTTATCCTGAAAACAATCAGGTTTATATTAATCAGGTTGAACAGGCTGCTTTATCATTGTTCCGGCCAGAAAATTTGAACATTATTAAGCAGAATATGGTGTTTGGTGATTATCTGGCATTGTTGCGCCGTTGTAATTTAGGGTATTTCATGTTTAATCGCCAGCAGGGGATTGGAACAATTTGTTTGTTGATACAATTTGGTGTGCCATTTGTACTCAGTCGTCAGAATCTTTTTTGGCGAGATTTAATAGAACAACAGGTGCCGGTATTTTTCTCCGGTGATCCTTTAGATAATCAACTGATTGCAGAAGCGCAACGTCAGATGCTTTCCCTGGACAGAAATGCGATAGCTTTCTTTAGTCCGAACTTTATTGATGGCTGGCGACAGGCGCTGGCGAAAGCGGCGGGAGAGCAGCAATAATGAATTTAACGCAGTTTGGCGGATTATTTGCTGTTTATTTAATATCGCTGGTTTTCATCCTGACGTTGACTTATCAGGAATTCCGGCGTGTACGTTTTAATTTTAATATATTCTTCTCATTGCTTTATTTGCTGACATTCTATTTTGGCTTTCCACTGACGTGTTTGTTGGTTTTCCAATTTGATGTTGAAGTGGTGCCTGTAGACGCCTTACTACACGCTCTACTGGCTTCGACCTGTTTTTATGGTATTTATTACGTCAGTTATAAAACACGGCTAAGAAAGCCGTCTATACAGCCTAAAGCACCTGTATTCACCATGAACCGGGTAGAAACTAACTTTACATGGTTACTACTGGCATTGGTTGCGGTGGTGACAGTAGGGCTGTTCTTTATGCAAAACGGTTTTCTACTGTTTAAGTTACAGTCGTACAGTCAAATTTTTTCCAGTCAGGTTTCTGGTGTTGCTCTAAAGCGATTCTTTTACTTCTTTATTCCTGCCATGTTGGTGGTTTATTTCTTGAAGCCGACACAGTTACGCTGGTTGTTTTTTCTGATGAGCACAGTTGCTTTTGGGATACTGACTTATGTTATTGTTGGCGGAACACGCGCTAATATTATCATTGCGTTCGCGTTGTTTCTGTTTATTGGCATTGTGCGTGGCTGGATAACCTTGTGGATGTTGGTAACGGCGGGCGCAATAGGGATTGTTGGCATGTTTTGGTTGGCACTCAAACGTTATAGTTTGGATGTCAGTGGTGCGGAAGCGTTTTATACTTTTCTCTATCTTACAAGGGACACTTTTTCTCCGTGGGAAAATCTTGCGTTACTGCTGAATAATTACGACAAAATTGATTTTCAGGGATTAGCGCCTATTGTCCGTGATTTCTATGTCTTTATTCCAAGCTGGCTTTGGCCAGGACGCCCTGATGCTGTGTTGAATTCTGCGAATTATTTTACCTGGGAAGTACTGGATAATCACTCTGGTCTGGCAATTTCTCCAACTCTGATAGGTTCTCTGGTTGTGATGGGGGGAGTGTTGTTTATTCCGGTTGGTGCGATTGTTGTTGGATTGATAATTAAGTGGTTTGACTGGATTTATGAATTAGGAAAACAGGAGATTAATCGTTATAAGGCCGCTATCTTGCAGGCATTTTGCTTTGGCGCGATCTTCAACATGATAGTATTGGCCCGTGAAGGTGTGGATTCATTTGTTTCCCGTGTGGTATTTTTCTGTATTATTTTTGGCTTATGTCTGGTAATTGCTAAGTTGTTGTATTGGCTATTTGAGAGTGCAGGGCTTATTAGAAAGCAACCTGGTTGTATCACAAAAACGTCTGTTGCAATGTAAGGGAAGAAAATGGAGCTAAGCAATATTCCTAAATACAGTATTCGTGGCCTGAATATTTGGGGCTTCCGCGATATGGCGCACTTTCTTGACCATATTTTTCAACGCGGACAGGTAAAGACGGGTACTATGGTAGCGATTAATGCGGAAAAAGTTCTGACGGCAGAAGAAGATACAGCTTTAAGCACACTGCTGAGTGACGCAGAATATCTGTATGCTGATGGTATCAGTATTGTACGTGCTATTCGCCGTAAATACCCTGATGCTGAAGTTTCTCGTGTAGCGGGTGCTGATTTATGGGAAGCCATCATGGAACGTGCCGGCAAAGAAGGTACACCTATTTTTCTGGTTGGAGGTAAACCAGAGATATTGAAACAGACTGAAAGCAAGCTACGGGCTCAGTGGAACGTCAATATTGTTGGCAGCCAGAACGGTTATTTCACGCCAGAAGAACGTAATGCTGTTTTTGAACGGATTCATGCCAGCGGTGCGGTGATTGTGACAGTTGCAATGGGATCGCCTAAACAGGAGGTCTTTATGCGTGACTGTCGAAAAATTCATTCGGATGCGTTGTATATGGGCGTTGGCGGTACTTATGACGTATTTACCGGCCATGTGAAACGTGCGCCAAAAGCATGGCAGAATTTGGGGCTTGAATGGCTTTATCGCTTGTTATCACAACCAAGCCGTATTCGTCGCCAGTTTAACTTACTGAAATTTCTTGGATATTATTATAGTGGTCGTCTGTAAACCCGCTTCTTGCCTGTCGTGTAAATTTTCGTCAGGTGATGCTTTCGTCAGGCGATACAATGAATTTATTCCACAATATTTATCTAACAGTTTTATCCTGCCAGATTTTCACTATTTATAGTTAATTATTAGATAATTTTTTATTCCACTCAGTGGAAAAACATGTTTTGATCCCTGACCTTTTTATGGCTGATCAACATCAGTCTTGTATGTTTTTATTATTGCATATTACAACATATAACAATGGACAGGGAATTTATGGCAGATCAACAACATAGCTTGCAACGGGGTTTAGAAGCCCGTCATATAGAGCTGATCGCACTAGGCGGCACAATTGGTGTCGGTCTGTTTATGGGCTCGGCCAGCACACTGAAATGGGCTGGTCCTTCCGTTTTGCTGGCTTATATTATTGCCGGAATTTTTGTTTTTTTCATTATGCGATCGATGGGAGAAATGCTGTTTCTTGAACCTGTCACGGGTTCTTTCGCCTCTTTTGGACATAAATATCTCAGCCCATACTGGGGATGCCTCACCGCTTGGGGCTATTGGTTTATGTGGGTGGCGGTAGGAATATCAGAAATAACGGCTATCGGGGTTTATGCCGAGTTTTGGTTCCCTGAACTTCCTCAGTGGGTATCGGCATTGATTGCGGTGGCATTGGTCGCTTTGGCTAACCTTGCGGCGGTACGTCTTTATGGTGAGCTGGAATTTTGGTTTGCCATGATTAAGGTGACCACAATTATTGTCATGATCCTGATTGGCTTGGGATTGATATTTTTCGGTATTGGTAATCAATGGCAGCCTATTGGATTGGGTAATCTGACTGCGCATGGTGGTTTCTTTGCGGGTAATTGGCAAGGGTTTCTGTTTGCGCTCTGTATTGTGGTTGCATCTTATCAGGGTGTGGAGTTGGTTGGTATCACTGCGGGGGAAGCGAAGAACCCTCAGGTGACATTGAAAAAAGCGATTAACAATATTCTCTGGCGTATCCTGATTTTCTACGTGGGTGCGATTTTCATTGTAGTTACATTATTTCCATGGACAGAAGTGGGTTCACAGGGTAGCCCGTTTGTAATGACATTTACCAAAGTGGGGATCACCTCTGCGGCAGCCGTGATTAACTTTGTTGTATTGACGGCTGCGCTTTCCGGCTGTAACAGCGGCATGTACAGTGGTGGGCGGATGCTTTATGCGTTGGCGCAAAACCATCAGCTACCTTCATCACTGACTAAATTGTCAAAGAATGGGGTGCCGGTAATCTGTATTGCCATCACTATCCTGTGTTTGATTGTGGGCTCTAGTTTGAATTATTTGATCCCAAATCCGCAGGCGGTTTTTGTTTATGTTTATAGCGCCAGTGTGTTACCAGGAATGGTACCGTGGTTTGTTATTCTGATAAGCCAATTGCGTTTTCGTCAGTATCATCAGCAGGCAATGAAACAACATGGTTTTAAATCCATTTTGTTCCCTTATGTAAATTACCTGACATTAGCATTTTTATGTTGTGTGTTGATAGGGATGGCAATTAACCCGGATACTCGTTTCTCATTGCTGGTCGGTGGGGGATTTTTGTTAATGGTGTCGCTGATTTATTGGTTGGTGAAGCTTTTTAACGGTAAAAAACCAAAAGCCTGATAGATTGATTTACTGTCACGGTGGTAGTGAATAGGGAAGTTAAGAGCTGGCTTTATCTACGAAATGAGTAAGGTGTAATCAAACGCATCATTTCTTTAAAAAAGCACTGGACAGTATATCATTAAATCCGTACTATCCCCACCCGAAACGGCGTTAAGCGCCCGTAGCTCAGCTGGATAGAGCGCTGCCCTCCGGAGGCAGAGGTCTCAGGTTCGAATCCTGTCGGGCGCGCCATTATTTGCGTGCAAGAGCTGCGGTGATGTATTGCGCCGTTGGTAATAAGTATTTAGCAGTAAATAGCTGTTATGGTGGCTATAGCTCAGTTGGTAGAGCCCTGGATTGTGATTCCAGTTGTCGTGGGTTCGAGTCCCATTAGCCACCCCATCTTTTTTGTGACATGCGAGGGTGGCGGAATTGGTAGACGCGCTAGCTTCAGGTGTTAGTGTCCTTATGGACGTGGGGGTTCAAGTCCCCCCTTTCGCACCATAAAAAAGAGAAAAGAAAGAGTAGAAAATTTCGGCGAGTAGCGCAGCTTGGTAGCGCAACTGGTTTGGGACCAGTGGGTCGGAGGTTCGAATCCTCTCTCGCCGACCAAATTCCAAAAGAACCCTGCATTGCAGGGTTTTTTGCGTTTTATCCCTTTTTGTCCCCCTGATTTTTTGTTCCCTTTCCTGATCCATATACCTTTAAGTTGTGCTCTGTTGATTCAAATTTAGTGGATTATTTTTTTAAAATAACTATTTGTTTTATATGGTAATTTTTTATTTTTTGTATTTTGAAGACAATCGATATACTAGCTGTCTCAAATAAGAGACTTATAACAAATTGAATTATAATGAAAATAATAAATACCTTATGTTTTGTCTCAAATAAGAGACAGTGCATGAGATGGATTTTGTGATGATTCGATTTCTTGTTGTAATAAATAGAGAAATAGCTGATGAAGCGAGGCAGTTTTCATTTAAATAAAAGCTGGCACATTAAATGCATTGTTACAAACGTAGATGCTCATCCTATTTCTTATGATTGCATATGCTTCATAAACCCAGGGATGATGCAGAGCCGATTATCGGTGCCTATTGTCCATGTCACAGATGAGTAATTTTCATCGCCGACCGGACTCAACGTTGAGTGAGGCACTATCCGTCTGTAGACCTGATTGTATTTGTACACCTATCTTTTGTTTTTAAGGTAGGTGTTTTTTTTATTTTTAAAAGACATATCTGGTAGGTTTATATACTGTTTAGATATTACTATCTAATATAAACAGAACTGAAAATATGATGGTTAGTTTTTTTAATATAAAATTAATCTAGCTACTTCATTCCTAAACTTATCTTAAGGGGAATATTGATGTCAAAAATGATTGGATGCTTTGGTTGTGGTCGAATGTTGCATGAGTCTGCACAATCGTGCCCACATTGTGGCGCGATGATAAGGGCCTATTCTTCTGGTAGTCAAAGCCGCATTGTTGCTGCACTGTTGGCGTTTTTTCTTGGTTCCTTTGGCGCTCATAAATTTTATCTGGGCAAAATCGGTATGGGGATTTTATATCTGTTATTTTGCTGGACATTTATCCCTGCACTTATCTCATTTATTGAATTTATTATTTATCTTTGCACTTCCGATGAAGATTTTGCTAAGAAATATGGTTAGAAAAATGCCCCGTGTGGGGCATTCAGATTATTGACAAAGTGCTGGTTTTTTATCCGGCACTTTGTTTTAATTATGGCTTTAGCCAGTTTAAGTAGCGTAAGCTTCTTAAACATAAAACCCCCCGCTATGCGGGTGGAGGCCAAGGGTTATACCAAGAAAAACACCTTTCCGTTACGATATA
>NZ_JBHFKV010000039.1:0-51611 GCF_042879355.1 Photorhabdus sp. RM71S
TCTGCCAGTCAATGTCGATAGGTTGACCCACCACCAGATTGCCGTGCCCATCCTTCACCGTCGCCGTGAAGGTATAACTGTCAGTGCCGTTGTTGTAGCGCTTCTTGTCTTGATCCACTTCCACCGTCACGCCGGTTACCCGATAACTGTGGCTCAGCTCCTCAAAGCTCACCGGGCTATCAGCATCGACCCACGATTGGTTCGCCGCCATCTTCGCCGATACCCTCACACCAGTCACCGCCGCCGTGCTGGTTAAGGTCGCGGTAACCTGCCCCTGCGCGTTACTCACCGGGCTGCTCTGTTTCGTCAGTTTTAACCCGGCCTCCGTTGGCTCTGTCTGCCACTCAATGTCGATCGGTTTATCCGCTACCGGCCTGCCATGCGCATCCACCACTGTCGCCGTGAAGGTATAACTGTCGGCGCCGTTGTTGTAGCGCTTCTTGTCTTTATCCACATCCACCGTTACGCGGGTGACTTGATAACTGAGGCTCAGTTCCTCAAAGCTTACCGGGCTATCGGCCTTGATCCATGACGGATTCGCCGCCGCCTTCGCTGACACCTGCACATTCTTCACCGCCGCCGTGCTGGTTAAGGTCGCCGTGACCTGCCCCTGCGCGTTACTCACCGGGCTGCTCTGTTTCGTCAGTTTTAACCCGGCCTCCGTTGGCTCTGTCTGCCAGTCAATCTCAATCGGTTTATCCGCTACCGGCTTACCATAAGCATCCACCACCGTCGCCGTGAAGGTATAACTGTCACTGCCGTTGTTGTAGAGTCCGCTGTCTTTGTCCACCGTCACACGGGTGACGCGATAGCTGCTACTGGTCTCAGTAAAACTGACTTTTTTATCCGTAGTAACACGTTCACCATTAATACTGACGCTGACTTGTATATCGGATAATGGCGTTGTACTTGTTAATGTTGCAGTCTGTTGTCCATTTTTATCTGTTGCCTCTGAATCAGGCTTTAATTTCAATCCAGGATCTTTTTTATCCGTATCCCAAATCAATTTTGCATTTTCTATCGGCGTTTTTTTGTCAGCGCCAAGCAGAGTAGCTGTATAGACATATTTCGCATTTCCATCAGCAATTAAAGGATCGGTTGTATTAACACTCAAAGAAATATTACGTTGTAATACATGAGCTTGTATTTGCACCCTTAGCTGATCATCTTTACTTGTACCTGTTATAGTATAGTCATTTTTTCCATCAGGCTGATATTCCGGTAACTGAATGGTATAACCATTAGTACTTTCTATATTTAGAATCCCGCCATTCTTCTGGAATAACTCAGGCATATCCCAAATCATATTTTTGAATGGAGTATCAGATTGAATTTGTATTGGTTTAGCTTCACCACCATAACCACTAATTTCTAATACAGGAACCAGTAACCTAAAATGTTGCTGTTTTTTCAAATAATTCAAAATAATATTATTATTTCTTTCAACTAAGTCGTAACGACTCCCTGCCAAGCTTCGTAGTGAAGAAACATTCTCTGGTGACAGTTGTTCTGATAACGGAACACCAAATCGGTAATTCACATTGAATGAAAATATACCATCACTTTTACCCTCTTTCCCTAATTTATAGTCAACTCCTGCTGTTATCAGTGGAATTGGCGTATAATTTACGCCAATAGTTGCCGCATAGGGATCTTTTTGTCTATTGTTAGTTCCAAATAATGCAACATTATCACCAAAATATTGTTCATATTTTATTTTAGCGCCGAGTGAGGGCATCGAAGGTAAATACATGTCGGCAATAAGGTCATAACCATTGGCAGGGCGCTCATAATAATTGGTTAAATCACGGGAATTATGCCAATTACTCAAGCGAAAATATGCGTTAGCAGACATTTTTAGGTAGTTAGTCCATAGTTCACCACCCAGGCTGAATCGGCTATTATTGCCGGTTAAATCATTATCGTAAAAAGTATTCGCCCCATACATCCAGTCATTTATGAATAAACGGGTTCCAACACCTAAATTCACAGTGTCACGGCTATCTTTATGACGATATCCATATTGACTATAAACAAGCCAGTGATCTTTATCATCATAGAAAGGCACGAGTAAGTCTACGGAACTTTCATCCAGGTGCCCATGATGATCAACATTTAAATTAATTTTAGCTGTACCAAACTGTGATAACCACTTTTGAGTATTATTTGTTATCTGACTATTTAACTTGTTGACAATATAATCCTGAGCTAATTTTTTCGGATCTTTATTTAATAACCCAAGGAATTCAGGGCCACGAGAGAGGATTAAAGGAGGAGTATTTTGATTATCATCTTTAGGATCATTTTCATATAACTGAGGTATTTTTGGTTTTTCACCGCTATCGTTTTTTCCTACTATGCTTCTCTTTGATAAAAAATTACCACATCTCCTCGACTCTGATCGCTTTTTCTCTTTATAAGTAACGTTTTCGTGTAATTTATTGCCAGCCTGCTCGGTTATCTGTTTTTTGCTATCAATATTATGCTCTATAACTGCTTTTGGGTATTCCTGGCAATTTTCAATACCAATCAAAGACTTTACTGGTTCAGATAAAGCAGGATAACTTTTTAGTAGCATAATCGCTGAAAATAAAAAAAAGACGATTAGCACACTTTTATTACGAAAAGTACGATTAATGTTCATCAGAAATACCATAAAGTCATTGCCGTTATATTCAGTTGTCACTACTAAGCACAATAAATTACTTTCTATGACTTTGTATAATGAAAATAAATTATCAGTCGATAACCATAAGTAATCACTTAGCAAAATAAAAGTCGTCGTAAACGCTTTCCTAATCCAGTATTAAGTATTTATACAATTTTCTGCTTATTTGTAATCACTGAGTTCGCACTCAGTGATTATGGTTATTATGATTTTTCCGGCAGTTGAACTCGAACATTAATCACTCGTCCATCGGGGATATCGCATAGTTCACCATCATTATAATAAATGACTTCTCCATCACCATTAACGCTCTTGACGCGCCTATTTTGAGCAAATATCGGCGCATCTTTATTTTGACGATGATAACATTCGATGGTTATATTGCCATTAGATGGATCTACTGATTCACAAACCCAAATCAGATTTAACCCGTTGCTATCTGCTGGGACGATAGTACCACCGTGAATTCCCCATGCCCCATCTTTAGCGAAACCGTTGCAACCGCTAATGCGATATTTCCCTGTCTCTATCCGCTCAACAATCATACCTTCCGCTTCACGAGTTAGATCATAAGTTCCGTCTGGATGAATATTCACTACGGGGCTGGATACTTTGAGATTGCCGTTAGTATCGGCGATACAGTTATCATTAAAAACTGCAATAGGATTACCGTTATATTTCAACTTATCGCCAACTGTCAGCCTGCCATATTTTTTTTCATTGCAAATATCAAAATCCGATGACCCATCACCTGGAAATCCAACGTAGGCGGTTCTTGTTACCCCTTCATAAAACTGCAAATATGCATGTCCACCTGCATCGTATGTTACGTTAAAAACACCCCCAGCCCCCTTTAAATTTGCCGACCCGGCATCAATCCGACCCGCCGGAGAAACAGAGAAAACCAGATTGTTATTAATATACGCCGCCAACTCTCCACCAATTGTTAATTTGCTAGATTTTTTTTCGTTGCAAATATCAAAATTCGGTGACCCGTCACTTGGAAATCCAACGTAAGCCGTTCTTTTTGCCCCTTCAATAAACTGACAATATGCATGTTTACCCGTGTCATGAGTTATATTAAAAACTCCGGCATTCCCCCTTATATTCGCCGACGCAGCTTCAATCTGACCCACAGGAGAAACAGAGAAAACTCGTCTGCCATTAATATCTATCGTATATCCGTAGGTATCGACGCTACCTCCACGCACAATACCGGTTTTAATATAATTGTCATACCAATTGTAAAGCGTAAACCCAACTATCTCACTTGTCGGTTTAGCTCCCTGCAAAGAAACTAACATAGTCGCATTACGTTCAGTAGGCAGTGTTTCAACCTGTTTAAACCTAAAATACTGTGGATAATTTCCACCACTGGCCGATACCGCATTTTTCGCCAATTCCACTGTTTCCGATAAGCCGAGGTTTTTTACAAACGCGTTTTTATCAGGAATATCTGCGCCATTTTGATTTTTTGCCAATCGGTTATTAGCATTATCATTTACATCAGAAACAAGCTTCTGCGTTACCGCGAGGGTATTGCTATTACCTATTTTATCTGTGAGCTGAGTAACACCTTTTTGTGTTAATGAAGCATTTGGTACTTCTATTGCGATTTTTTGTTCTAACGCTCTATTTAATTGAACAATAAGTTTAGCTATATCCCCATCATCCAGAATATCATTGCCGGAATATGTTGCGATAAAATCAGCCACGACAGATGTTATTGTCGACGACTGACGTAATACCTTGTTGAGTAAATGAGTAGTAATATTTTCTGGTGGAAACCCCGTCTTTAAACTCCGGCTTTCTTCATATCCTTCTTGACTCACCACATTAGCATTATTACTAATAGAAAAAGCTTTAAAATCATTTTTTTGACTCATATATCCTCCTAAAATAAAAAAACATCATTTCATAATCAACATGTTGGATTATCGTAAAAATCGTTCTACATAATTTATTTAAATTATAGTCTATCTAGAAAAAACAATAATAAAACTTTCTTATGACTTAGGTAGTTAACTATTTTTGTACCACTGGCAATAATAAAAAATTTAATATTTTCAAACCAGACAGATATCAAAACTATTTGTGCTTAATATCTGTAAATGACTTTTCTCCTTCCAATTTCCTCTCGAAAATTTTCGTAACAATATTTCCAGGCTTTCAAACTGAACTTTGTACTTGTCGCCGCCGACAGGTAAACTATCCTCCTTTTTGTTTTACTGTCAAAAGTGAAGAAAAATAGTGAGTAACATAAAACTAATCGTCGGTCTGGCTAATCCCGGTGCTGAATATGCCCAAACCAGACACAATGCCGGAGCCTGGTATGTTGATCTACTCGCTCGGAGCCATAATCAATCACTAAAAGAAGAGAGTAAATTTTTTGGTTACACTGCCCGGATTAATATGTGCGGTCATGATATTCGTCTGTTAGTGCCAACGACATTTATGAATCTCAGTGGTAAATCTGTCGCTGCCCTCGCCTCCTTCTACCGTATTCAACCGGATGAAATTCTGGTGGCTCATGATGAACTCGATTTACCGCCAGGGGTGGCAAAAATGAAGCTGGGTGGTAGTCATGGCGGTCATAATGGCTTGAAAGATATTCAGAACAAATTTGGCAATAACCCTAACTTTTATCGCTTACGTATTGGTATCGGCCATCCCGGCGATAAAAATAAAGTTGTTGGTTTTGTGCTAGGCAAACCACCAGCCAGTGAACAAAAGCTGATTGATGATGCAATTGATGAAGCTCAGCGTTGTACTGATATCCTGATGAAACAAGATATGGATAAAGCGATTAACCGCTTACATAGCTTCAAAGCCAGCGTTTGATGACATGGAATCGATAAATCTTGTCTGTAAGATCGTGATAGCCCGTTATTCCGTGTATAATGGCGCCAATTTTTTTGACTCATCGAAAAGGCTGATACAGCCTTTTGATTTATAAGTAAATTAAGGTGAAAATCATGGGATTCAAATGCGGTATCGTTGGCCTGCCTAACGTCGGAAAATCAACCTTATTCAATGCGCTGACTAAAGCAGGTATCGAAGCAGCAAACTTCCCGTTCTGCACCATTGAACCTAATACGGGTGTAGTCCCTATGCCAGATCCACGGCTTGAACAACTGGCTGAAATTGTGAAACCTCAGCGAATCTTACCAACCACAATGGAATTCGTCGATATTGCTGGTCTGGTGAAAGGCGCATCAAAAGGTGAAGGCTTGGGCAACCAGTTTTTGACTAACATTCGTGAAACAGAAGCTATCGGCCATGTTGTGCGCTGCTTTGTCAATGACAATATCATTCACGTTTCCGGTCAAGTTGATCCTGCTGCTGATATTGAGATCATCAATACCGAACTGGCCCTTTCCGATCTGGACACCTGTGAACGAGCCATTCATCGTGTCCAGAAAAGGGCCAAAGGTGGCGATAAAGATGCCAAAGCAGAATTAGCGGCACTGGAAAAATGTCTGCCTCATCTGGAACAAGCGGGTATGTTGCGGGCGTTGGATCTCAGTACCGAAGAGAAAGCGGCTATCCGCTATTTGAGTTTCCTGACGCTAAAACCCACTATGTACATCGCTAATGTCAACGAAGAGGGTTTCGAAAACAACCCTCATCTGGATGCGGTTCGTGCGATCGCAGAAAAAGAGGGGTCAGTGGTCGTACCGGTTTGTGCCGCGGTAGAAGCGGATATCGCCGAGCTGGAAGATGATGAACGCGCAGAGTTTATGGCTGAACTTGGCCTAGAAGAACCCGGTTTAAATCGCGTTATCCGCGCTGGCTATCAGTTACTGAATCTGCAAACTTACTTCACTGCCGGCGTGAAAGAGGTTCGAGCATGGACCATCCCAGTTGGCGCAACCGCACCACAAGCAGCCGGTAAGATCCATACTGATTTTGAAAAAGGTTTTATCCGCGCACAAACCATCTCTTTTGAAGATTTCATCACTTACAAAGGTGAGCAAGGGGCAAAAGAGGCCGGTAAGATGCGTTCAGAAGGTAAAGACTATATCGTTAAAGATGGCGATGTAATGAATTTCTTGTTTAATGTGTAAAACTTTATTCAGAATTCTTAGTTCAAAAAAAGTCTATGTAGGTACATAGACTTTTCAGGCCGCTGAAAATAATGAGGTTGGCTTGAAAGGCATTAAAGTGATGCGAGCCTTACAGAAAGGTCAGGCATCACCGAGATATTATGACCATTCTCAGGGCCAAATGCGCTTAGCACGGGCAATAAATTACAGGTTCAACTGAGCCTGTATTTTTTCTATCTCCTTTATCCACTGCTGCTGAAGGTGCGGTTTCTGGTGAGCGATTTTTCGCTTCCTATCGACCTCCAGTTTTTCTTCAAGATGAAACAGGCACTCCAGTAATTGCTCTTCCGGCAATAAGGATGGTTGTAACCTGTCGTTAACAATGTGGGAGGTATAACAGCCGTGCTCCTTATGGTTACTTTGCTGCTGACCCATCTGTTCAATTTGCTGATAGATAGCCTCAACATCGTAATACTCTTCCAATTGGTTGTTATTGATAAACCAAAAACGCTGACAGCTATTTTCGATCAACCAGCGATCATGGCTAACAACAAGTAATGCACCACTAAATGTCGCAATTTGCTCACACAGTGCTTCTTTACCTTCAATATCCAGGTGGTTAGTCGGTTCATCCAGTATGATCAATTCATACTTCGCCAGACTCAATCCTATAAACAACAATCTTGAACGTTCTCCACCACTGAGGGTAGCCACTTTTTGCTGATGGCGCGAGTAAGTAAAACCAGCGCCAATCAGAGCCATCTTACGCTGTTCATCTATCAGTGGTGCAAATGGCCGTAACTCATCTATCAAGCTGTCGTTATCATGCAATTGATGTAATGCCAGTAAAAACCTAAGCCATTGCCATTGCGATTGACCTGATTTCATCGACTAATGACCTGATAGCATGTCACGGCTTATCCCTTCGTCATCTTATAGTAAGCCCACTCGCAGCCACCCTGTCGGACAACAGCAAACACGGTGGATGAGCCTCAAAATCTGATGAATTACTGGAGCAATCAATGAAATTAACGCAAATCCGCAATGCCACTCTCGTGCTGGAATATGCCGGTAAAAAATTTCTTATCGATCCGATGCTGGCAGAAAAGGAAGCCTGGGATGGCTTTGCCGGAAATGCACGCCCGCATCTGCGTAATCCCATGGTTGCCCTGCCTGTGGCGGTAGAAGATTTACTGGCTGTTGATGCCGTTATTCTGACACACACCCATACCGATCACTGGGATGAAGCGGCTCAGCAGGCTGTTCCCAAAGACATGCTTATCTACACGCAGGATGAGAGCGACGCGGCGCTGATCCGTTCTCAGGGCTTTCTCAACATCCGCGTTCTGAAAGATGAAAATCATTTCGTTGATGGCCTGACTATTTATAAAACTGACGGTCAGCACGGCAGTAACGAATTGTACGCAGATGCCGAATGGGGGGATCTACTGGGGGATGCATGTGGGCTGGTCTTCACACATCATGATGAAAAAACGCTTTATATCGCGGGTGATACCGTCTGGGTTAAGCCTTATGCAAGAAGCCTGCAGCGCTTCAAGCCGGAGATTGTGGTGCTAAACACCGGCTATGCTGTCAACGACCTTTACGGTCCGATTATCATGGGTAAAGAGGACACGCTGCGCACGCTTAAGATGTTGCCGACTGCGACCATCGTGGCTTCTCACATGGAATCGATTAACCATTGCCTTCTTACCCGCGCGGAGTTACGGGAGTTCACCCTTGAACACGGCATTGAAGATAAGGTCCTTATCCCTGCAGACGGTAAGATAATGGCTTTCTGATAAGCCATTCCGCCTGACTGAGGGACAGAATGCCATTCCGGCAGGTCACCTGTTATCCTTTGGTCAATCGAAATCAGCGCATTAGCCGCCGGTGATCCGGTGGTTATCATTTACGGTAAGGTTAACGTTATGTCTGTACTGACGGTCGCCGTGATCGCCACGGCCGGATTCAGCCCGTTTCACTTTTCAGTGCCCTGTATTCTTTTCGGGCAGTCAATGCCGCAGCCGGACTTATTCCGTGTGGAAATCTGTGCGGAAAATCCCGGCGTAGTGCTCTCTGATATTGGGCTGTCCATCAACGTGGAGCACGGACTTGAGCAGCTTGACGTTGCAGACATTGTTATTGTGCCCTACTGGAATAATCCTGATGAAAAACCCTCTCAGGCACTGCTGGATAAGCTGATAAGCGCATGGCAGCGTGGCGCAGAGGTGGTGGGCCTTTGTTTAGGTACTTACGTACTTGCCTACTCAGGCTTGCTTAATCAGCACCGTGCTGCAACACACTGGGAGTATGAAAAGGACTTCACCGAACGATTTCCAGCCGTTCATCTGGACAGCAACTCGCTGTATACCAGCGATGAACGTCTTATTACCTCTGCCGGTACAGCGGCCGGTATTGACTGCTGTCTGAACATCATTCGTGACCATTACGGCTCTGCAATTGCCAACCGGGTTGCAAGAAGAATGGTTGTTCCACCTTACCGGGAAGGTGGACAGGCCCAGTTCATTGAACGCCCGGTTCCGGTATCTACGCGGGACAGCAAAATGAACGAGCTGATTGAATATCTGCGTCGAAACCTAGATAAGCCGCACGATCTCGACTCACTGGCCGGATTCGTCAGTATGAGCAGGCGAACGCTGACGCGTCATTTTTTCAAGGCAACCGGAACGACGCTGGGAGAATGGCTGAATGCGGAGCGCCTTCAAAGAAGCCAGGAACTGCTGGAAACCACGGACAGCAGTATTGAAAGCGTGTCAGACATGGCCGGGTTTCAGTCACCAATTTCTTTCCGCCAGAGTTTTAAGGCGAGATTCAGCGTCAGCCCAAGCGAATGGCGCCGGGCATTCCGTGGTTCTGCGCCTGTAGATCAGGAAAAGATCTGAGCGAAAGTTAAGATATAAGAGAGAGCATTCCCTTCAGCTTCAAACCTATCCAGCAAACGTGACAGGGTCGCCGAGTTGTAATAAATGATGGCGTTGGAAATGGAGAGCAAACAATAATTAAGTAAAAATAACCAGATATCAATAAATTTAATGACTAATAGGTAGTTATGCGTTTTTTTAGATGTTTTAGTAAAAGCTGCTGCGCGATTAAAATCATGGTTCAAATAAGGACACATGAGAGTTACCTGTTATTCTTTAATTTCAGATTCAACATTTTTAATCAAAGTCGGTCATTCTCCTCTTTGTCAAATCGAAATGTCAGATCGGGACTCAATTAATACCTCGTAATATCAAATGACATCTCAGAGACTGATTAAAACTCTTAAAATCCGCGTAGTTACGCGGATTTTTTTGTCGTCTAAATCACCAATAAGTCTGATTATAAATTGCAATTTGCACATGATTCAGCAACGAATCACAAAAATCCGTTTATTCCCGATTGTATTATTCTTGTGATTTCTCCGGCAGTTGTATTCGAACATTAATTACTCGTCCATCGGGGATGTCGCATAGCTCACCATCATTGTAATAAACGACTTCTCCGTCACTATTAATACTCTTAACACGCCTATTTTGCGCAAATATCGGCGCATCTCTATTTTGACGATGATAACATTCGATGGTTATATCGCCATTGGACGAATCTACCGATTCACAAACCCAAATCAGATTTAATCCATTACTGTCTGCCGGGACAATAGTACCACCGTGAATTCCCCACGCCCCATCTTTAGCAAAACCATTGCAGCCGCTGATACGATATTTCCCGGTCTCTATTCGCTCGACCGTCACCCCTTTAACTTCGCAAGTTAACTGGTAAGTTCCGTCTGGGTGAATATCTACCACTGGACTGGAGACTTTAAGGTTGCCATTCGTATCCGGCTTGGTGTTGCTTGTTGACCAGACTTTATACCACGGATTCCATTTATTGATGTTACCGTCACCATTATGCGTTCTATAGTATAATTCGCTCTTCTTCACATATGAGGAGTGAATCATCAGCTCATAACCCTTAAAGGTCCCATACCCTCCTGAAAATCTAATTCCGGGACCATGTACACCTGGACCATTTAACCCTACTGGATATCCAAAATATGTCGAATTCTGAGGAATATTATCAAAATTATCGATTGTAGAAGCGGTATTATTCCCAACAACAACCGGCTTTGTACTAATCACTTCTAAACCGAGATTTTCCACAAATGCTTTTTTATCAGGAATGTCTGCACCATTTTGATCTTTTGCCAATCGGTTATTAGCATTATCATTTACATCAGAAACTAGCTTCTGTGTTACCGCCAAGGTATTACTGTTGCCGGTTTTATCTGTGAGCTGAGTAACACCTTTTTGTGTTAATGAGGCATTTGGTACTTCGATGGCAATTTTTTGTTCTAACGCTTCATTTAATTGGGCAGCAAGTTTAACTATATCCCCATCGTCCAAAACATCATTGCCGGAATATTTTGCGATAAAATTAGCTACAACAGATGCTATTGTTGACGACTGACGTAATACCTTATTGAGCAAATGAACCGTAATATTATCTGGTGGAAACCCAGTCTTTAAATCTGGGATTTGTTCATATTCTTCTTGACTCACTATATTAGCATCATTACCAATAGAAAAAGCTTTAAAATCATTTTTAGAACTCATACACCCTCCAAAATAAAATAATATTAATTTAATTTAATTTAATTTAATTTAATTTAACCACCGTAAAAATCATTCCCCACAATTCACTTCAATCATAGTCTAGCTTAGATAAACAATAATGGAACATTCTTACAACTTAAATTACCAATTATTTTTATAATTTATAGCAATAAAAATTAAACTCCCTAAAACCAGACATATATTAAAATCATTTCTGTCCAACATATGAAAATGACTCTTTTCCATCCATTTCATCTCGAAAATATTTATAACAACATTTACTTTCCAAGAATAAATAAAATTAACCATGCAAAAAAATGTTTTAACCAAGAAGTTAATATAATTGATCGTAATTTTCACTTGTAATTATTAATTTACAATAAATATGAAACAAAATAAATCGACAAATAATTAATAATAAAACTCATTATTAGAAAATAAAAAATAAATAGCCAGATAATATAATGTAAGATTATTCAATAAAAACAACCTAAAGCACAAATTTTATTGTAATGGACTTTACATACTACATTTTTACACTATTATTAAAAGATTAGATATATATTTTTACCTATTGATTAAGATATTCTCGTTTTTCAGGAACATATGCTTATCACCTAAATAAAGACCTATGTTATTGATATGAAATAAATTATAGTTTCTGAATCTGGAGTTCATTTTGAGTAAAGAATGAAAATCAATTACTTATCTAATAAATCCATAAAGGAAAACAACCATGAAAGATATATTAACAAATTCTGATCATAAAATTAAAGATGTTCAAGAGTGGATAGAATACGTTAAACACAGAGGAGAAAGATATTCTAAAACGCAGCCACATTCAGATAATATTTTTACTCATTTCTTAGAAATTGAGAATCTTTCTGATATACAAAGTCCAGCCAGTGTAGCAGCGACAAATAAATACACACTATTCGCCAAGAAATCGGCCACATCAAATAAATACCCAGTCAGTGTCACTGAGGGGCTGCAAACTATCATTAACTTATGTCGAGGGGCCTCAGGTTATGACCCGCAGGAACCAGAAGGTAATGGCAATGCGCAGAAATTCATAGCATTCACAGAAGAAATAGAAAAGGTTCCCTTTCTCTCTTTACTATGGGCAGATACAAATACGATTACTCAACAAAGTCATGACACAGATGTCTTAATCGATTCTTTTGTTGAAGCCTTTCAAGGGTTATCTCCTCAGGATAAAATTACCATTAAGATTTATTTGAAAAAGTTGATTCATACCGCTTTATCATATGCCGATCAAAAGGAAAAAAAATCCAACCTGGTACAATATGCTCTGACTAAAACCCCAAATGGGGTGTCACTCTTACTCTATTCTTCTATATTGATAATACAGAAAGTAGATAACAAGGGTACTATTAAATTCACCTCTCATTATAATCTTTGCCAGGCAGAATATAATCTCAGCCAGAAAACGTGGGAAATAGTAAAATCTGTATTCGAGAAAGAGGATAAGATAACCACAGAATATTTAATTGATTGTATGACAACCAAAATGAAAGCATAAACTGAAAACTCTCTGTAAGTAGATTAATTGATTTATATCAACAATATTATTACCAATATGTGCTAAGATTATTCTAATCATAGTTATTTAATAAAATTATTAAATTCAATAAAAATATAATATAAAAGAATATAACATACGATCAGAATATATAAAAATGAATTATCTTAAAATGTGAATTTTACATCGATAAATTTTAAAAACCGTATTTTAATGCTAATATGGAAATATCACATAAACAACCATTTATCTGTGAGGAATAAGTTAAATTACATACCATTAATATTTGATAGTGAAAAATATTCACTTATGGATATACTTAGTTCGCACAAAAATACATTTAACATTTATTAAAAAAATTTAAAATAAAAATTACCAAGCTAAAAAAACAGTAATATTAAGTACACGATTATCGATTTATCTCACTGTTAAAAATAGGGTTCAACATTGTTCCCTACTTTCAACAGTACCCTAACATTCAATACCTAACTTAATAAATCTATTAAGGATAAAAATCATGGAAAATATCTTAAATAATCCTGATTATGCAGTCAAAAAAGCCCAAGAATGGATAGAACATATTGAAAAAGGAGGAACAAGATTCCTTAAAGATTGGGAGCGTTCAGGCAATATTACTATGGATTATCCTGATGCCGGAGATTATTCCGATGTACAAAGCCCGGCTAATGGCGCAGCTACAGGGGATTATACACAGCTTGAAAAAGATTCTTCCACATCATCTAGAAATCCACTAAGCATTACCGAAGGCTTGCAAACTGTTATTAATATGTGCCGTGCGGTCTCAGGCTATAATCCTTTAGATCCTCAAGGCCAAGGTAATAAAAAGAATTTCTTCTCATTTACCTCAGAATTATCTGGCGTTCCATTCCTTTCTTTACTGTCAACCAGCGTACAAAATGTTATTCAAAAAAGCCATAATGCAGATGTTTTAATCAACTCTTTCCTGGAAAACTTCTTAGGATTATCTAGTCAGGAAAGAGAGCAGATGAAAACCCCACTGAGACAACTGGCTATCGCTGCATTATCCTATGCAGGCAGGAGACAAACTCAATCCAATTTCGTTCAAAGTGTTCTTGCTACATCACCAAGAGGTGGCGTGTCATTCTTCTTATATTGGTCTGAGTTTTCAATCGTCGCTTACGAAGATGATAAAGGTCTTATCGAATTCAAATCTCATTACTTCCTGCCACAAGCAGAATATAACCTAAGGTACGAATCATGGGTAAATGTAAAGCCAGCATTCGAGAAAGCACAGAAGGTATCATTAGAAGATTGGATTGATAGTATGACCACTCGGAGAAAGCAAGGAAGTAATGTAAGAGCGCTTTGTATAGAATAATGTGGTGAAATAACCCCAAAATGGTGTCTGCAAAAACGTCGTGGACACCATAAGTTTCATTGAACAGGCAATAAGCTACTGTCATTACTTTTCGTTGGCCTAGTATCAAGCATGGTATTTCAGCATCAGAATTCCCCACACTCTTGTACTGACGGCTGTTCGCGTTCTGTCATAAAATCGGCTGTAACGCCAAGACCATTAAACCAACTATCCCAAGACTCACCAGCCATATCAACCTGATATCAGCCTATTTCAGCCAATAATGTATGGCAAATATTGCCTAAAATCTGCATCGCACGTTCCATTTCCTGATTCCAATCAAAAGAGGCATTCAGACGAAAGGCATGGTTAAACTGTTCACTGGTACAAAACATACTGCCCGGTGCAATACTGATCCCTTCGGCCAATGCCAGTTGATAAAGCCGCTGTGCATTGAACAATGGCTCAAATTCCAGCCAGAGGAAATAACCACCTTTAGGGCAATTCACTTTGACTGAAGCAGGCATATAGTCACCAATTGCTCGTAACATCAGTTGCTGACGTTGCTCCAATATGCGACGAAGGCGACGTAAGTGGTTGTCATATCCCCCCTCAGCAAGATAATCCGCAATTGCCAATTGCGTCGGCATGCTGGCAGAAACGGTACTCATCATTTGTAGCTGTTGGATTCTCTTGGCATGTTTTCCTGCTGCAACCCAACCCACACGGAATCCCGGTGCCAGACATTTAGAAAACGAGGAGCAATGCATAAAGTTGTTTTCACTGTCTAACCCTTTCGCCGGTACAGGCCGTTGCTGATCGAAATAGAGTTCACCATAAACATCATCTTCAATCAGTACCACCTGATTACTGTTCAGGATATTCACCAGCCGTAATTTACTTTCAGCAGACATCGTTCCCCCAAGCGGGTTCTGAAAGTGGGTCATTAACCAACAGGCTTTTATTGGGTATTTCTGAATTACCTCCTCCAGCGCATCCAAATCAATACCGTTTTGTGGATCAGTTTTGATTGCTACCGCTTTCAAACGTAAACGTTCAATGGCCTGTAAAGCACCGTAAAAAGCCGGTGATTCAATCACCACCCAATCCCCCGGCTCAGTCACCGACTGTAAACTGAAACTCAGTGATTCCATCGCACCAGCGGTAATGACAATTTCATCAGGAGAGACATGAATACCATGCATTGCATAACGGCGCGATATGTTACGGCGTAACTTATCATTACCCGGCGGTAAATTGGCTAAAGCGCTATGCGGCGCTATTCGTCTGGCAGCGGCCGCTAACGCTTTGGAAAGTTTAGGTTGAATCAATAAGGATGGGTCTGGAAATGCTGAACCAAACGGAATAATCGCAGGATCTTTGCACGCCTGTAATACATCAAAAATAGAAGCGCTTATTTCTACGCTTTCACTTAAATGTAATCGCTTTCCTCCTTTTGCTGCGGCAAAGGGCTGCAAACGTTTGGCGACGTAATAACCCGATTGAGGGCGGGAAATGATCCATCCCTGACTCTCTAATAATTGATACGATTGAACAACGGTCATCAAACTCAAACCCGATAACTTCACTGATTCCCTCAGTGAAGGTAATCTATCTCCCACCAGCCAGGTACCGTCTTCAATATGTTGGAGAATTTGCCTGGCAAATTGTTCATAACGTTTCATCAATTCAGATCTCCCCGCAAACTGTTATAGTCAATATACAGAAAACTGTCACTATTATAGTCGTTTTTTTCATGCTTTACTTGTCCGCATACATTTCCTGCCTTTATTCAAACTAAAAATAAGAGGTCACTATGTTTGGTTTAAGTGCCCTGGAACTGGCCAGAATTCAGTTCGCGTTTACCGTCTCCTTTCACATTATCTTTCCGGCGATTACCATCGGGCTGGCAAGTTTTTTAGCCGTACTGGAAGGGTTATGGCTGAAAACGCGTAATACTGATTACAAAGTGCTATATCATTTCTGGTCGAAAATTTTTGCTGTTAACTTCGGTATGGGCGTGGTTTCCGGTCTGGTTATGGCTTACCAGTTCGGCACTAACTGGAGTTTTTTCTCTGATTTTGCCGGTTCGATCACGGGTCCATTACTGACTTACGAAGTACTGACCGCGTTCTTTCTTGAAGCGGGCTTTCTCGGCGTTATGTTATTCGGCTGGAATCGTGTAGGTGAAAAATTACATTTCTTCGCCACCTTTATGGTTGCGCTAGGTACTCTGATATCCACTTTTTGGATACTGGCTTCCAATAGCTGGATGCAAACCCCGCAAGGTCACGAAATTGTCAATAATCAGGTCGTCCCCGTCGACTGGCTGGCAGTGATATTTAATCCCTCCTTTCCCTATCGCCTGGCTCATATGTCTACTGCGGCCTTCCTCGCCTCAGCATTCTTTGTTGCAGCTTCAGCGGCATGGCATTTATTAAAAGGCAATGACTCGGCAGCAATGAAAAAAATGCTATCCATGTCGATGTGGATGATCTTGATTATTGCGCCTTTGCAGGCATTGATTGGTGATGCTCACGGTCTCAACACCCTCAAACATCAACCCGCTAAAGTCGCGGCAATGGAAGGCCACTGGGAGAATCCTCCCGGTGAAGCAACGCCGCTGATCCTGTTTGGTATCCCGGATATGGAGCGGGAAGAGACGCGTTATGCCGTCGAAATTCCTTATCTCGCCAGTCTAATCTTAACTCACAGTATAGATAAGCAGGTTCCAGCGCTTAAGGAATTTCCACCGGAAGACAGACCCAATGCGCTTATGGTTTTCTGGTCATTTAGAGTGATGGTCGGCCTCGGTGTATTGATGATAGTTGCCGGCTTTTGGGGGCTTTGGCTGCGCTATAAGAGACGACTTTATCAGTCAAAAAGCTTCCTGCGCTTTATATTCTTGATGGCGCCTTCCGGCCTGATCGCCATTCTTGCCGGTTGGTTTACCACCGAAATAGGCCGTCAACCGTGGGTAGTTTATGGCCTGTTACGCACCAAAGATGCAGTATCTGCACATGGTGAAATACATATGAGCATCAGTTTGTTGCTTTTTATCGCGGTTTACAGCTCGGTATTTGGTGTGGGTTACGCCTATATGATGAAACTTATCCGCAAAGGTCCCAAAAAGGAGCTAAAAAATGGGTATTGATCTGCCGTTAATCTGGTTCATTATCATTGTATTCAGCATCATGATGTACATTGTCATGGATGGTTTTGATCTTGGGATTGGGCTGCTCTATCCCACGGTTAAAAGCGATGAGGAGCGTGATTTAATGATGAACAGTGTTGCGCCGGTATGGGATGGTAACGAAACCTGGTTAGTGCTTGGCGGCGCAGGTTTGTTCGGTGCTTTTCCTTTGGCTTATGCCGTTATCCTTGATGCATTAACGATCCCCCTGACATTAATGTTATTTGGTCTGATCTTCCGCGGTGTCGCCTTTGAATTTCGTTTCAAATGCGCACTTGAGCATCGTCATATCTGGGACAAAGCTTTTATCAGCGGCTCTGTGATGGCGACGTTTGCTCAGGGCATGGTGGTGGGCGCCTTTATTCAAGGGTTCCCGGTGGAAAACCGAACTTACACCGGCGGCTATTTTGATTGGTTCTCACCCTTCCCCCTATTTTGTGGTTTTGGCCTGATAATTGCTTACGCATTATTAGGCTGTGGCTGGCTAATTATGAAAACCGAAGGTCACCTACAACAAGAGATGTACCGAGTCGCCCGTCCGCTCACTTTTCTGATGCTGACAGTTATCGCCATTATCAGTTTATGGACACCATTCATTCATCCGGCAATAACTGAACGTTGGTTCAGCTTACCTAACCTGTTGTTCTTCCTTCCCGTGCCACTGTTGGTGGTCTGGTCTGGCTGGAAACTACTGCATTCCATCAAACGTAAAGCTCATTACACACCGTTTCTGGTAGCACTATTGTTAGTTTTCCTTGGCTACAGTGGGTTAGGTATCAGTATCTGGCCTAACTTGATCCCACCGACCATCAGCTACGAAGCTGCGGCAGCACCGCAGCAAAGTTTAGGTTTTATGCTGGTCGGCGCCCTACTTATCATCCCAGTGATCCTGGTTTACACCTATTGGAGCTACTACGTTTTTCGGGGGAAAGTTAACCATGAACAAGGCTACCACTAATCAAAACATCCCACGCCCTTCTGTATGGAAACGGATAGGCTGGATGGCTACGATCTGGTTATGCAGTGTGATGGCTCTTTTTGCTGTTTCCACGCTATTTCGCCTTCTAATGACAGCAGCAGGTATGAAATTGAAGTAATTGTTAACACTATTTAATAAATTGAGCTAAAGTTTTCATCAGTATTGCAGAACGGAATCTTAACCTGATGAAAACAAGTTCAAATAACACCATCTTCAAAAATCAAAAACTGTTTGTAATCAACTCTATTATAAATTTATTTTTACTTTTTATACTGTTGTTGATTGATAAACCGTCGATTCCAGATTTAATTTTACCGTTATTGATAATGTTAAGTATTACAAATGTCTACTTTCTGATAAAAGTGGTACATAACTCTGCTCCTGTTAAAGAATGGCAACATGCAAGATACAAAGCAGAAATTAACGCACTGAAACAAAAAAATGGCTATTTGGATTTCCTCTGTCAAAGCCATTTCAAACTCCAAAATTGTAAACTGCTACCTGAAAAGCTTCAGGAGATTTTTTCTCACCTCAATCGCCTGATCCCTTTCTGTGAAGCCAAAATCATCTTTTATCCATCACAACAAGAATATTCCTTCCGTAATCCCCACCAATGTCCCTATTTCGATATGCCGCTTATTACGAGATGGAATCTAGATGACAATATTGATAACTATGGAATACTCTGGATAAAAACACACAGAAATAGTGATCTTACTCCCGATGAAAAAAGCTTGGTCCAGGATGTGGTGACTTTAATGACAAATAAACTATTACGGGAAAATCAGATCCAATGCCAACACCAGAGTATGTTGGCCGCAGAGAGATCCGCTATTTCCCGTGAACTGCACGATTCCATTGCTCAATCCCTCTCTTTCCTTAAGATTCAAGTTAATTGCCTATATATCGGCAGTGATAATTTACCCAAGCAAAGTTTAACCTCACTGAATATGATTAAAGATGAGTTGAATATTGCCTATCGCCAGCTAAGAGAATTACTGGCAACGTTCAGGAACGAACAACCTCAATGTAATCTACAAGAATCTTTACAGGACTTGATTAATGAATTTAACCACCGTCTAGGCTTCAATATTGAATTCAATTACCGCCTGACACATCAGCACATTCCTGACAGTTACAGCAAACATTTGATACAAATCATTAGGGAATGTTTGAATAACTGTTATAAGCATGCCGATGCCAATTGGATCAGTGTCCGTATTTATCCGATTGATGACAAAATTATTACAGTCGTCAGTGATAACGGCCAAGGTATCAATCTGAACTCCGTTAATAAGAACAAATTTGGCATGGCTATTATGCAAGACAGAGTTTCTATCCTGGGTGGACAATTACAGATAAAAAACCGTAAACATGGTGGTACAGAAGTAGAAATTCAATTTTCAGTGGATTGAAAAAGGCAGATAAATCCCATTATTGACGGCAACGCAATTTGTTGAATGATAATAATTAGCATTTGCGTTAATTACTGTTACACTAACTTCGGCTTTATCAGATAATAACCTTCGGTAAATTTTCCAGAGGAATTTTACGTGACCAATAGAACAATTGAAGAAAAAAACATTTACCGGCCTGCACCACCGAGACTTGTTCAGGTAAAAAATATTTTCGATGTGACACCGAATATGCGCAGCATTACTTTCACCAGCGAGTGTCTGGATAGTTATCCCACTGAATGTGAAGGTGGGCACCTAAAGATATTCTTACCGCTTCCGGGGCAGACCAAACCGGTATTACCGACTTTATCTCCAGAAGGCCCAATATGGCCGCCGAGTGAACTGCGCCCAATAACGCGCACTTACTCGGTTCGGGCTATCCGTACCGAACAAAAAGAGATCGATATTGAATTTGCACTACACCACAATGGCGGCCCGGCAGTAGAATTTGCTTATAGAGCCCAAATTGGTGACTGGATCGGTATCACTAACCCCGGTGGCCCAGATCCATTACTGCCAAAAGTCAGCAATTATTATATGGCCGGTGACTCAAGTTCCCTACCAGCTATTGCCGCGTTACTGGAAACAGTAAAACCAGATGCGACTGGACAAATTATTATTCGTATCGAAAGTGAACAAGATATTCAGGAATTAAAAAAACCGACTGGAATAGCGGTTCACTGGATCACCGGTGATGTTGAAATAACTGACACAATCGTATCTGAATTCAAATCCTGGTCATTACCAACAGAAGATGTCACTTTCTGGCTTGCCGGTGAAGATAAGCTGGTAAAAGAACTTCGTCGCTATATTCGCCGAGAAAAAGGCTATGAACGTCACCAGCTATATGCTATTCCCTACTGGAGGCACGGCTTTGATGAGGAAGGTTATCATGTCCTGCGTCATGAAGTGATGGATAGCGACGATTAAGAACCTTGTATATACCCTATGGATTTCAAGATGTATCGCGACGGCAAAGGAGTGAATCCCCGGGAGCATAGCAAACTATGTGACCGGGGTGAGTGAGTGCAGCCAACAAAGAGGCAGCTTGAAAGATGACGGGTATATTTATACTCGCTTGATCCCCTCGCTTGCTAAAATCAGAGGATGAGGGAATCAGCGATACTGATATTATCAGCAAGATTACTTAAAACGAGATTTTTAAAATCGAAGAAATGCGATTGACGATAACTCAATCCCTATTGAGTTTGTAACACTTTCTTACAAATCTATTTTTTCATAGATTTAAAAAATGAAAATTTTCTCTTGCTATTTACTGATGATTTAATAATCATAACTTGAGTTCCATCATATGGACAGTATGAAGGAAATTACAACTCCTGTTCCCTTTATTCAAAAGGATTAATCGATGGGAATACATCTCTGTCTTCCTGTCGTTCAACTCACTATTACTCACGGCATAAGCGGTGTTTCTTATCTGTGGTAATAGGATTTTTACTATCTTGTTTCTTTGGTGACGCAATCAATCACGGCTATTCCTGGCGGGATATTTATGCTGATGAAGGTGATTGATAGCTGATCTGGAAAATCTTGTGAGACTTTCAACACATGATGTTTGGGCTGCGTGCCTATCTGTAACGTTAATTGTAAGGAAAGAGTATCAATGAGCAAATTAAGCCCACTCGATTGTCTTGACTGTAAAAACATGCTGAAAAACTGGCTGGAATTTCAGTTGGTAGATGAACAAGGGAAACCCTTGGTCAATATGCCTTATCGTTTGAAAATCCGTGGAAATCCTCGGCTAGGACGTAAAGGGGTTACCGATGGTAATGGATTATTAAGGGAAGAAGATATGCCGCCCCATCCGGTAACCCTGTATATCGGCGCCCAACCGCTGGCAGATGAAATGGAACAACGTCCGTTACGGGAAAAACGGGGAGAAGAATTTTCAGTGGTGAAGCCAAAAGCAGAAGCGGAAGGCCATCAATATCGCTATGTGACTATCGGACAGATCAGTGATGGGTTGCCGGCGCTAGATGATTGGAAAGATCCTAAAGACATTCCTCCTCCCTATCATTTCCCGGACCCGGAGCCAGAAGGCTATAAAGTTCATCCGGTAAATCGACGGTATGTGCTGGAAGTATGTCCATTCCGAGCTTGGGTTTTGCAACTACATCATCAAAAAGAGTATTCCATTGTGAATGCCTATAACCAGTGTTTGATGAGCGTGCTGGCCTATGCTGGCGGGGATGTTGATATTGAAGGCTCTATACTTCACTTTTTTAACCGGCAAATGGTCGATGTTTCGAAGTTGCCTTATCAGATAGAAAAGGCATCGGCGACCCCTGTAGTTTACGATGTGCCATTTAGTGAACGTTATGCCCGGGTGGAGTTTATTGATTCACAAGCGGGGAACAACAAGCAGGGTGATACCAAACTGTTTTATGCTGCCAGTAAGAACGATGTGATTGTTAGTTGGCGAGGAACGGCTAGCCTGGAAAATTACCTGACTGATGCCACCTTCCAGCCATTGGCTTTAAGCTGCGATGATGACAAAGCTCTGTGCAGTGGGTTTATTCATCACGGCAAAGTGCATAAAGGGTTCTGGGAAGCATTTAATTTGGTTAGAGAGTTAACAGTCCCCAGAGATAAAAAGAAAGAAGTATTCAGTGATATCTTTAAATTAGTTGAAAAAAGAAAGTTATTTATTTGTGGTCATAGTCTGGGAGGAGCGTTAGCATTACTACACAGCGCACAATTGAAAGAGTATAACCCTTGTCTCTATAGTTACGGGATGCCGCGAACACTAACTCGTAGTGCGGTAGAGGAATTATCTTCCATTATCCACTATCGTCATGTTAATGAAGATGATGTAATTCCTACCGTGCCATTTGAGCAGGATATGGATAATGGGTTTTTCAATTACTGGACGCTGGCGGGGTATGACTGGGAAATCATGAAATTATTATCACCCTCACCGATTATTCAGGCAATTAAGCAGGCGACAGCCAGTAAAGAAATTTATCTGCATCATGGTAAAGTGGTTCATTTTTTTCAAGCCAACAGTTGCCCGGAATGGCTGATTTCCGCCCGGAATGTCTCTCTTATAACGGGTATTGCCGAAGAAATATTGAGCAATACTACAAAGCTCTATTTAATTCCTGAATTGAACCAAGACACAGAAAAGGATTTTTCTCTGGCCGGTGAACAGCAAAATGCGTTGTTTAATCAGCTCAGCCAACAAGAAAAAGACAAACTGTTTGTTGAAAACAGAAGTGCTGATTTGAAAGGAGGATTCGGGTTTTCTAACCATAGCTCGTATAAATATGCGGGGTATATTGACAAGCGCCTCAGAGAGTTATGCGAACCAGATAAGATTACAGTCTATCAGGACAGCCAGCGTCAATTTAAGGCGAAAATGGATAGTTATAAGATGCTTATCCCTGACAATGTTTACTACCGAAATCTCTATTTTCTGGATATGGATAAGCAGTTAGTAAAATCACTGACCGTGAGCCAGCAAGAAGAACAAGGAACACTGGCCTTACAACATTACTGTGATAAGAAGGAATTGTCCGTATGAAAATATTAAAAATAACGTTGTCATTATTGTTTTTCTATTTTATTTACTGGGCATTTGGCGATAAACCTAAATTAGATGAAACCAAGATGCCTAAAATTATTATCCCACCAGGTAAAAAACCCTCAAGAGTTGAATATCCTGATGGCAGAATTGATTTAAATAGAGATTCTATTGATTACTGGAAAATAAAGTAGTTCTATCAGAGTTTCCAGTAAAAATCATTGGCCGTCAGCTATTAGAGTAGTCTGGAAAATAAATGAACCACTATTGATATTTATTCGACAAGACTTTACCTAATCTATAATTTTCAAAATCAATATAAAAATAAAATCGATTTAAAAAGATAATAAAATATCATTATATTAAATACGCTTTCAATATAATAATTAATCACAAATAAGTTTATCCAGAATAAAACAATGAGGATAAGAGCTCTAAAATCTACCGAATAATCAGAGAATATGCTAAGGATCACGCCGTGAGGCGCTCTTGCAAAAGCCCCCACGGCATATTTCCATCGGTTATTTACAATAAGCCAACAACGTTTTCTGGCACAGTTGAGAACGAACACAATCCTCTTGATTAAAATGGATAACACTGACGATTTCATCATCTGAAAATCTTTCCAGTGCATCACGCAATCCTGATACGACGCCAATCGGCAAATCACATTGACTTATATCACCATTGACAATCACAGTAACATTTTCTCCAAGCCGAGTCAGAAACATTTTCATCTGATTAACCGTTACATTCTGAGCTTCATCCAGAATTACAAATGCATTTTCAAATGTTCTGCCTCGCATATAGGCAAAAGGCGCAATTTCTACTTTGCCAATTTCAGGCCGTAAGCAATATTGCAAAAATGAGGCACCCATGCGTTTTAATAAAACGTCATAAACCGGCCGGAAATAAGGAGCAAATTTTTCAGCCATATCTCCGGGCAAAAAACCGAGATCCTCATCTGCCTGTAATACAGGACGGGTAACGATGATCCTATCAATTTCCTTATTAATCAATGCATCCGCGGCCATTGCCGCACTGATAAACGTTTTACCACAGCCCGCCTCCCCACTGGCAATAATCAGTTTCTTATAGTTTATTGCGCGCATATAACGCCGTTGCGTTTCAGTCCGTGGCAAAATTTCCGAAGTATCCCGGTTATCACGTGCCATACCAATGGCTTCTACGCCACCGAGTTGCACCAGAGAGGTTACATTATCATCCTGATAACATTGATGATGACGCAAATCCCTTTTCATCATCCGTTTTGCCTCTCGACGTGATTTAATCACTGCTTTCTGTCTACTCATAGCAGTATCACCTTATCGTTGTTTTCACCCATCCGGTGTCATATCACCGATACAATAACTACGTTATTTAATGACTCTGAGCTTCCCACAGGTTCGCATATTATCGGAATATCAATCATTAATGTTACTCACCATTATTTCTATCTAATGAAAACTAACGAATCATTATGACAGTATAATGACAATTCCTAAGTTATGGCAAACAAACCAAGAACTCTTGATTAAAAATAATCGACAGTATCCTTTATTTAGTTTTGCGAGAAATTTAATTCATTGAATAATATGACTTAATATTTACAATGATAAGTATTCATTAATGACTTAACACCACTAATGACTTAACATCATAGTAGCCATTATTGATTTAGCTACTATGGTATTGATACATTCCGTTACCATCCGGCAAAGAAGTCACTATCTGCAAGCACTCTTCTTCAACGGATGGCAACAATATTATTATTGATGACAACAGAGCAAATAGTTAATTATCTGTTTTGTTAAATCCCCTTACAGTTTCCAGCCAATCGAAAACCCGCATTTTTTGCTTCAGTTTCTGTTTTAAAATAGACCGCGTTCTTCTCCTGAATCATCTTATAACCTGAACAATGAGAAAAATGATAGATTTTGCTATTGTTATTCCCTTTAATTAATCCTGTAGAGGATGCATCAGATAACACCCGTTGTCTCTGGGTATCTGTTTGACTATTTCTCTGCCCTTTTCTCTGCTCGCTTTTTGGAATGCCAGCGGCGGAGTTTTTATGCCATAATTGCCATTTCTGTTCACCGGTAACAAAAGGATTGTGATGCCCCATAATACCGGCAATTCGATTATCTCTCTCCTGCTCCCATTTACTCGGTGGATATTGACGATCCCAAGCGATAAATAATTGCTGTTGTTGGCGGGACATGGAAAGATTGTAACGATCGTGCATATAAAAATTAATCCGAGCGACCTGCCCTTTTACCTCATCTCTCGGTTCGAACGTTCGAGATTTAAAATCGACTTTACTGGTACAACGACCATAATTATTCGGCATACTTTTCGGTAACATTCCATAACTGAAATTACTACGATCGCCATTAACCTCACCAATTGATGGGGCCAAATTATGCATATCAGATTCCATTGCCCTGAAAACAGGATCGGAAGAGACACAATTCTTCCTCCCTCCATTTCGCCAACATTGCCGCTGATGACCAAAAACCCAGGCAGTAACAATATGTTCCCATTCAATTCGTTCAGCACGATTCTGTTGTGACCTGACTTGATAACCACACGAAGAAAGGATTGTGCGTCCACCGCTCTTACCTGTCCATTGCCAATGACAACCACAATAAAGTGTCCCGGTCTCTGACTTAAATTGATCATGATAAATGCGTTTACGTAATTCAACTTTAGCTTGTTCAAAGGCAGCCGGTGCGGCAAAAGAAGGCAAAGGAGCAATTAAACTGAAACACCCAATGTGAATTGCCCAAAAAATAACTTTACGTTTCAATGATAACCCCTACTTATATAAAAATATCATTCTGATTTTAACCTTTTATGTTGCCTCATAATCGACCTATAAGACAAACATTGTTTCTTTGCATTTCTTCTTAGCATCTCTTTTAAATAGAGCCGTCAGGTTGAACGTGATCATCAACAAAAATCAGTTCGAGATTATTGTTGTCGCGGGGAACGGAAATACCTCCATGCACCCCCCAACCACCATCAGCGTTATAGCCCAGGATATTTGATATACGATATATGCCGGTTCCCTGTTTTATCACTTCTGCACCTTCGGATTCGTCATTAGTCAAGAATGTGCCATCAGGGTAGATTTCTATTATCGGAGAGGCTTTCTTGAGGTATCCGTTGGTGTCTGGTTTAGCGTTCTTATCGTCCCAAAACTTACGGGTAGCTTGTCTGTTGCTATCGCTATTTATGCTATCGGTACGATATGTATTGCCTTCATGCTCGAAAACCAGCCTATGGCTCCATACACCATACACGCCTTCACTTGATAAGCCATTTACATTACTAAATCTTAACTGAACGCCATACCCACCAAGTGGCAATCCATATTTAGTGACGAATGGCGCGTTGGGCCCATATCCGGCACAACCATCGTATAAATTTTCCAATCCATTCAAACGAGCAAAACCCATTGAAAGCATTGCATTATTAGTTGATACTGCACCCACATCCCCCGCAGTCAGATTGATATCCCCAGTCAACGCCTTACCGTTTATTTTCCGGCTATCAGGTACTCTAGTATTAATATTTCCAAGTAATGAATTAACTATTTCCTTAATCAACTGTTGCGTCACTGCCAATGTATCACTATCACCCATCACATCGGTAAGTTGCACAATACCTTTTTGTGTTAATGAAGCATTGGGAATTCCTGTTATCGCTTTCTGTTCTAAAGCTTTATTTAACTGTGCAGTGAGTTTAGTGACATTACCATCATCTAAAACATCCTCACCGATTTGTGTCGCAATAAAATCAGCTATAACCGATGTTATTGTTGATGTTTGACGAAATATCTTATTTAATATGTAATTATCAATATACTGCCTGTCTGGAAACCCACGCGACAAATTCAGATCTGTTTCATAGTCTTGCTGACTGGGCACATTAGCGTTACTATCAATAGCAAAAGCTTTAAAATCATTTTTACTCATATACCTTCCCCAAATTAAATAATGTTCATTTACAGTCAATAAGTCGAATTATTAGAAATAATTCCCCATAATTTACATCAGTTATATACCCGTTATCTTTCAAGTTGCCTCTTTGTTGGCTGCACTCACTCACCCCGGTCACATAGTTATCTATGCTCCCGGGGATTCGCTCCCTTGCCGTCGCAATGCATCTTGAAATCCATAGGGTATAGTCTAATTCCGAAAAACAATAAAAATATCCTTACTGACCGCCCTCCGCTTTTAGCAAAAATAAATTTAAAGTCGATAACCAAATCAACTTTACGAATCAGAGTTCATTTTTATATGGACTTTTATACGAATTTTTTCCAATCAAAGCACTGATTAAAAACCAGTGCTTCGTTAATATTTAAGAATTATAAAACTTTAATGGTATTATTCTTTCGGCTTTTCAGGCCAATTAATATCTGGTGCCGATGAAACATCAACCCGACGCAGTAATACCAAATACTTTTTCCAATCTAGCAATAAAGTTTTTTCCGCTTCTGATGCCATTTCAGTTTCAACCGCATACTGCAATACCGTGATGGCTTCATCAGCTTGCCGACGAAAAATAGCACGCTGTTGTTCTGCCTGTTCAACTTGACTGATTTTTTGAGCTTCAAAGTCCGTTACCCATTTTTCACCATCCCATTGATCAAAATCGGTGGACGGTTGTTCGAATGTTAATGTTTCCGGTAATTCACCCAGCGCAGCCACTTCTTCCTGCGCACCCACTTGCGTGTTGTAAGCTATTTTTCCACGGTGGTCAGGGACAATTTCCCAATAACTCCCATCCTCACTGCGACGCACAGCCATATCATCAGAACCTGGCAAATCTGGCGCATCTAAATAAGAATGCGCTGACAAACCGACGCCTTCCGCAACATATTCGAAATCAGAGCCAGAGAATTCTCTCGAATAGGGATTAGCATGATAAACTTTTATCCAGCCAGCTTGAGTTGCTAATCCGTCTTCACCTAATACAGCGGTTTCAGTATCTAAAATATTTTCTTGTGTCATTATTATTCTACCTTTACGATATTATTCTGCTTTTACGATATAGTTAAATGCGATATTGCGGGGGCGATTTTCATTCGCAGTAGGTACAATGCGAGAAGCATCAATTTCTAGTAGACTAAATCGATCCTGGGCTACAGAATTATATGTAGCACCAGCATTAAAATGACTTCCGGGGTTAGTTACAGAAGTATAAAAAGCACCACCAGCATAACTAAACATACGGGATGAGGTGGATACAGTTCGTCCACTTACACTACCAGTAATATTCCTAATCGCATCCCCTTGATGAGTTAAGATTCCACGGCCACTATCAACACCACGACCATCATCCCAACCACGAATAAACTCGCCTCTTAGATCAGGTAATCTACCGTCAGGATAAGCTTCTGCTAATTTAGGATACTGTGATCTACTAAAAACGGAACCATTACAAGTAAAATAACCGGAAGGTGGATGGGGTAACGGCCACGGAATAGGAGAGCCAACAGGGGTGCCGGAAATATTTGAAGCTTTTTGCTCTAAAGCTTTATCTAAAGCGCTATTAAATAGCACGGTCAGTTTAGCTATATCACCATCATCCAGTACATCTTCACCAGATTGTGTCGCAATAAAATTAGCCACAACAGATGATATTGTTGAGGATTGGCGTAATACCTTATTTAATACATGAGTAGAAACATTCTCAGGTGGAAACCCCGTCTTTAAATTCTGGCTTTCTTCATATTTTTCTTGACTCACTATATTAGCATTCTCACTAATAGAAAAGGCTTTAAAATCATTTCTTTGGCTCATATACTCCTCTTAAATTCAATAATATCATTCAGTAATCAATATATTAAATAGTCGTACAGATAGCCTCTCTCAATTGGCGATAATTATAGTCTAGTTCAGGAAAGGAATAATGAAATTTATTTTATAACTTATAGGGTTAATTATTTTTGTATAATTGACGGTAATAAACCACCCAATACATTGCAATAAATCTTCATGATAATATTTCCTACCTTTATTAAAACAAATGAAAAAATAATAGTGACAAAAAGTTCTTTCATTGAAAAGTAAAAAGACCACACTACAGCGTGGCCTTAAGCAAGGTAACTCACCAGTAAAAATCATTGTTTTTCAGCAAACAATAACCTGTAAATTCCCCCTCCAACAATCCCACCAATAATTGGCATCACCCAGAAAAACCATAACTGCTCTAAAGCCCAGGTATTCTGGAATATCGCAACAGCCGTGCTTCGTGCCGGATTGACTGACGTGTTAGTAATAGGAATGCTAATCAAATTAATTAAAACCAACGCCAAACCTATTGCTAATGGCGCAAAGCCCGGAGGTGCTCGTCTATCTGTCGCACCAATAATAACAATTAAGAAAATAGCCGTTAAAACAATTTCAGCCACAATAGCCGATTGAAGCGAGAATCCACCTGGTGAATGTTCACCAAAACCATTTGCTGCAAAACCACTCGTGGTCGCATCAAAACCCGCCTGCCCACTGGCAATAACATATAATACCGCGGCAGCAAGAATACCACCTATAACTTGAGAAATAATATAAGGAATAACCTCCACTGCCTTGAAACGACCACCAGCCCAAAGACCAATTGTTACAGCGGGATTAAAGTGCCCGCCAGAAATATGCCCAACAGCATATATCATCGTCAATACTGTTAAACCAAATGCCAAAGATACACCGACAAAGCCAATCCCTAATTCAGGAAATGCCGCAGCGAATACAACACTACCACATCCCCCAAAAACCAGAACAAAAGTTCCAAGTAATTCAGCCGCCAATTTTCTTAACATGTTTTGTCCTCATCCAGTTATCAAAACGAGTCACCTTGCTGAAATTAACTATAGCCAATAAATTAAAATCATGCTTATTTTTACTATAGCCGTATAAGTTGCTGATTCTTGTGGCATCTTTGCCTGATATTCACTTTAATCCGGGATTTTATGCAACATCTATCCTGTGCAGATCAACTTTTTGGTAAAAAATGGATAGCTTAAAATCAATTATCACCAAAATAAGTTCAATATTCTGTTGTGACTGCTCCCCGCCGTAAAAAACGGCGAGGATTCACTCCCTTGCCGTCTCAATGCATCTTGAAATCCATAGGGTATAGGTCATTCATCTGACTACTAAAACTGAAATATTTGCATATCCGACAATCCCTGAAGCGTTTGAACCTAATAAATGGGTGGAAATATTAGGCCGCCGGGAACCAATAACAATTAAATCTGCTTTAATTTCATCTGCTGTCGATAATACTTTATCCCTCGGTGATCCAAAGGCTACGGAGAAAGAGACTCGCTCTTTTGGCAAGTCTATTTTCTCAGCCACTTTTGCCAATTCCTCTTCTGATCTTGCAATAGATTTCTTGGCAAAAGAGTTGAGCAAGTCATAATGGTAACTATAACTAATTGAAAACCTTGATATGTCAGGAACGGCATGGAAAAGATGTATACCCGTCATCTTTCAAGCTGCCTCTTTGTCGGCTGCACTCACTCACCCCGGTCACATAGTTATCTATGCTCCCGGGGATTCATTCCCTTGCCGTCGCGATGCAACTTGAAATCCATAGGGTATAAACTATTACATTATTTGTTGTGAGTTGTTTAACTAAATCAAATAAATTACCGTATAGCTCTATTTTCAATCACTCAGAATCAAGATGCCACTTATGTAATATTCGATGAATGAAAGGTGTTACAACAAGCCCCAAAGTAATAAAGAACACACTTTCCAAAAATACCCCATATATGGCAATAAAATATTTACCGGGTAAACTAACAGGGACGGGATCTAAACCCTGCGATCCCAGCATAGATAAAGCGTTAAGCAAAGATTCACAAAATGTATGCCCCTCTATCAGGTAAAACCCCAGGACACCCGGAATTATTCCAATAAAGAAAAAGGTTGCAGCAATAAGGTAAAAACGCACCACCCGCCATAAAAAATGGTCCAAACGAATCAGTTTATCAGTAAATTTTTCCACAATTATTGCATCCTCAACAATTCTACGAAACCTTATGCAATCTCAATGAAAATGAAATCAGAGAAAATTTAATAAAAATATAGCAACACAGCGTTAGCTAAGACATATATAGCAAGCCATCCGAAGATGGCTAATCAATCTCTCTCATTACGTTTTAATCACCTTACCTGATAACCAAAACAGATGTTGTCGAATATTTGACAACACCTGATGCATTAGATCCTAATAAGTGCGTTGTAATATTGGGCCTTCTAGAGCCAATAACGATAAGATCAGCATTAATTTCTGTCGCTGCTGCTGTTATTTCATCTCTTGGCGACCCAAATGCAATGGAATAGGATAACCTGTTAGCAGGAAAATCGATGGTATCAAGCAGCGTTTTCAAATCATCTTCGGCTTTAATTGTCGCTTTATCCTTAATTTCATCATATCCCAACGAATATGCGTTAACAATCGCGGATGAAATTGGCAGTACATGAAGAATATGGAGCTTCGCACCTGTTTCTTTTGCTAAAGACAGTGCATGCTTAACCGCTTTACTCGTTAGTTCATCTTCTGAAATATCTACCGGTACTAAAATAGTTTTGTACATACGCACGCTCCTATATTTACATACCAAACCAGACTACTACATTTAGTATACGCTATATCCTGTTAATTACTATGAGCTATTTTCCTCTTCCCACACCTTTCTCTATAACCAGATAATTAATATCGTTTTTAATTTATTTACCTTACACCTTTAGTTTCATATAGTTATGATCGTTAAATACGTAGCAAAAGTGGGATATGTACAGGGGCAATAACATTAACCCCTGAGACCCTACCTCACTGCCGATATAATGCTTTTATTTGCTGAACGGTATTTTCAAATATCTTAGCCTGTTTTTCATTGCCCATTTCTGCAATAACATGTTCCAAATTCAGTACAACTTTCCCTGCATGAGCTTGCCCCATAGTTTTAAGAATAGAAGCCAACAGAACTTTCAAACATGTCACCTCTGTTGCTAAGGTTTCAGTATCAGATGAAGGAATTAAATCGATTTTATTCATAGTCGTTACCTGTTTACGTATTAATTGCGTTATGAAAATAATAATTATACCACATAATTCACCCCCTATTTTTATACATTTTCCAAATAGATCTACGCCAAAAAACGTTAAATTATTGTTAAACCCATTTGTTTTATAAATATTTATTTAGTTATTAATTTTATCATAATCAGAATATATAGGACATTCTGATTTCAAATAAATGACACTTGTTATCATATAAAATAATTCTCTTTTGTCTTTGGAGGAGATAAGTATAATATTCGCATTCTTGATGAACTTTTAGGATAATTTATCTATTTTATTGTTTTATATAATCTTTACTAAAAGTTAAAAAACAGACAATTGAAGTTAACTCTTCTGAAACAAATTCAATACACAAGCAATATACCCTATGGATTTCAAGATGCATCGCGACGGCAAGGGAGCGAATCCCCGGGAGCATAGGTAACGATGTGACCGGGGTGAGTGAGTGCAGCCAGCAAAGAGGCAATTTGAAAGATAACAGGTATATCAATGAAGCTCATGTATGAGCATAGAGCCAGTTGGAGACACTTTTTTGATAAATATTTTGTTAGTCGATGATCATGAGCTGATCAGAGTTGGTGTAAAACGTATTCTTGATGACGTAAAAGGAATAACCGTAGTAGGAGAAGTTAATTGTGGTGAAGATGCGATAAAATGGTGCCGAGCTAATAAAGTAGATATCGTGTTAATGGATATGAACATGCCAGGCATTGGTGGCCTGGAGGCGACAAAAAGAATCCTACGTTATTGTCCCGATGTCCGTGTCATCATGTTGACTGTCTATACTGAAAATCCTTTACCAATGAAGGTGATGCAGGCTGGCGCCAGAGGATATCTCAGTAAAGCCTCTACCTCTCAAGACATGGTTAATGCAATTCGTGCAGTTAATGCCGGCCAGCGCTATATCGCTCCCGATATCGCTCAACAGATGGCCCTTAGCCAAATTAGCCCACAGCAAGACAATCCATTAAGTTGTCTGTCTGATCGTGAATTACAGATTATGCTGATGATCACGAAAGGACAAAAGGTGAGCAATATCTCTGAACAACTTAATCTCAGCCCAAAAACCGTTAATAGCTATCGCTACCGAATGTTTAGTAAACTAAATATCAGCGGTGATGTAGAATTAACACATATGGCAATACGTTATGGGCTATTCGACACAGAGAGTCTATTAAATAGTGACGGAACAATTTGATTCAAAAACATTTTTAAAAACAGTAACCAGTCAGCCTGGCGTTTATCGTATGTATGACACCTCAGGCACGGTTATTTATGTCGGTAAAGCCAAGGATTTAAAAAAACGGCTTGCCAGCTACTTTCGCGCACAGATCGCCAGTCGTAAAACCGAATCTCTGGTTAAAAATATTGTTCAAATAGATGTTACGGTTACGCATACCGAAACCGAAGCACTGCTGCTGGAGCATAATTACATTAAGCTCTATCAACCCCGATATAACGTTTTACTGCGAGATGACAAATCCTACCCTTACATTTTTCTCAGCGCAGATAAACACCCACGACTGGCAATGCATCGGGGAGCTAAACATTTCAAAGGTGAATATTTCGGCCCATTTCCAAACGCTCATGCGGTACGAGAATCATTAATTTTACTGCAAAAACTTTTTCCTATCCGACAATGTGAAGATAGCGTCTACCGCAATCGCTCGCGGCCATGCCTGCAATATCAAATTGGCCGCTGCCTTGGGCCTTGCGTTAAAGGGCTGGTAAGTGAAGAAGAATATCAGCAGCAAGTTGATTATATTCGTCTGTTCCTTTCAGGCAAAGATCAGCAAGTTTTAACCAGATTAATTGACCGAATGGAACAAGCCAGCCAGCAACTGAAATTTGAAGATGCAGCAAGATACCGAGATCAAATCCAGGCCGTTCGTCAGGTTACTGAAAGACAATTTGTTTCAGGAACAGACGATGACCTTGATGTTATCAGTGTTGCCTTTGAAGCGGGCATAGCTTGCCTGCATGTACTGTTTATACGTCAGGGCAAAGTACTGGGTAGCCGAAGTTACTATCCTAAAGTCCCGACTGGGACAAAGCTTGATGAGATTGTACAAACATTCCTTGGTCAATTTTATTTACAGGGCAGCCAAAATCGGACTTTGCCCTCAGAAATTTTGCTGGATTTTACTCTGCCAGAAAAAGACATTTTGTCTGATTCTTTATCTGAAATATCTGGGCGAAAAATTCATATTCAAACCCGACCCCGCGGAGATAAAGCCCGTTATCTGAAACTTGCCCGCACAAATGCAACAATCGCCCTAGCGACCCGCTTATCACAACAATCAACTATTCATCAAAGATTAGACGCTCTCACCAAATTAGTTAAGTTAGCAAAAATTCAGAGAATGGAATGTTTTGACATTAGTCACACTATGGGGGAACAAACTGTTGCATCCTGTGTCGTCTTTGATAGCAATGGCCCACTACGTTCTGAATACCGGCGCTATAATATCAATGGTATTACTCCCGGTGATGATTACGCTGCCATGAATCAAGTACTACGCCGTCGATACGGGAAAGCATTAGATGAGTCAAAAATTCCGGACATTATTTTCATCGATGGCGGTAAAGGGCAATTAGCTCAAGCAATAGATGTCTTTCAGTCTCTTGATGTTGAATGGGATAAAACGCGACCTCAATTAATAGGCATTGCCAAAGGCAGTGATCGCAAAGCCGGGCTTGAAACACTATTTTTCGCGACGGAGGATAAAGGTATCGCATTACCGCCGGACTCTCCTGCCCTGCATGTGATTCAGCATATTCGTGACGAATCACATAATCATGCAATAACCGGGCACCGTCAACGTAGATCTAAAGTTAGAAACACCAGTACGCTGGAATCTATTGAAGGCGTTGGGCCAAAACGCCGACAAATGTTACTGAAATACATGGGAGGTTTGCAGCCTTTACGTAATGCAAGTGTCGAAGAGATCGCAAAAGTACCGACTATTTCCTATGCATTAGCAGAAAAAATTTATAATGCATTGAAACACTAAGTACATTGATGCACCATACTTATAAATTCCACTATAGCCAGATAGTTAAGAAGCACTATGCAATTAAATATACCAACATGGCTCACTCTATTTCGTATCGTCCTGATCCCATTTTTTGTCCTGGCATTCTATTTGCCATTCACATGGGCGCCGATGGTTTGTGCCATAATTTTTGTTGTCGCTGCGGCGACAGACTGGTTTGACGGTTTCCTCGCCCGCCTTTGGAAACAGACAACTCGCTTTGGCGCATTTCTTGATCCTGTCGCGGACAAAATCATGGTTGCTGCCGCACTAGTCTTAGTTTCCGAACACTATCATACATGGTGGATAACCCTCCCCGCAGCAACCATGATAGCGCGTGAAATTATCATCTCTTCTCTCAGAGAATGGATGGCTGAATTAGGCAAACGCAGTAGTGTTGCCGTTTCCTGGATGGGTAAGGTAAAAACGACAGCACAGATGGCGGCGTTAGTTGCTTTATTATGGCGCCCTAATTTTGAATTCGAATTAGGCGGATTCATATTACTTTATGTTGCTACGGTGATGACATTTTGGTCAATGTTTCAATATGTCAACGCGGCTTGGTCTGACTTGCGTGAAGCTTGATCGAAATGACGTAAAAACCATCGAACAAACACAGCGTAACAATAATTGTGTTGACTCGATACGTGAAGTAAGTAGAATGCAACGCATCGAACGGCACATGAGATTTACGAAAACAAATAAGTAAATCAGCCAGTTCAAAGCAGTGCGGGAATAGCTCAGTTGGTAGAGCACAACCTTGCCAAGGTTGGGGTCGCGAGTTCGAGTCTCGTTTCCCGCTCCAAGTTACTGTTCAGAAGTTGGATAGTAACTTAGCGAATAAAGGTTTAGTAGCTGAATTATTCGTTGAATAATTATTCATTGAATATAGAAAGGCGCGTTGGCAGAGTGGCCATGCAGCGGATTGCAAATCCGTCAACCTCGGTTCGACTCCGGGACGCGCCTCCAAAATCAGCCCAGGTGGTGAAATCGGTAGACACAAGGGATTTAAAATCCCTCGGCCTTAAGGCTGTGCGGGTTCAAGTCCCGCCCTGGGCACCAAATAAAAACTTGCTGTAAAACAGTGAGTTAGGGAAAAGAAAAGGCCACCGCAAGGTGGCTTTTTTGCTTTCTGCGATGAGATGAAAATTGAAAAGTGGCGGCAGAATGGCGACAGATTGGCGGCACTGGTTATATAACCAGTACCACTTTTGCGCCAAAAATCAAGCCAACATAATGGGTAAAAAAATAAATTTTGCGGGTTTTTGCTACAGCATTGTGGCGGGGACATATAAACGCCATGATTAGCCTTGGTAATCGGGGCTTTATTTTACCTTGATGGTGCAATCGAATTACAGTAGGTTCTATAATATGAATTAATCTCATTTGTGCCAAAGAGGGTCTCATGGAAAACATATTTGCAACCGTAGCGGTGATTACATTCATTGCCTTTGTTGTTGGACTTATAAAGCCAAGTCTAGTTTTAATGCCGAATAGAAAAAAATCTTCATTTATCTACTTACTCGCGTTTTTTGCATCAATCACTATAGGTTCTCAACTCTACCCAACTCATAATTCAACCACATTAAAGTCAACAGAAAAAACCAATCAGGAACCCCAGGAAGAAAGAAAAGAAAAACATAGTGACAAAAAATTCAAATATGCCTCAAAAACACTCAAAGAGTATAGAAACGAACCTCAATACGAAAGAAAAGAAATTGTTGAAAACTATGTGTCATACAAAGATATCCCTGAAACCGAAACAGATGATTTCTACAGTTGCTTAAGCCAGATATCGTATACGAAATCAGGTGATCTTAAACTGGGAGATGTACTTGGATGGTGTTATGCCGACTATACTCAAGATCCCAAATCACTTACAAATCGCATTAACTTTGATGAATTTATGTCTAAATTTAGCGGATGGGATGGCTCATATCGCCCACTCGAAAAAATTATTAAAGAAAATATGCATGATGAATCCACATATAAGCACGTAGAAACAACCTATCGCTTGATATTAGATAAAAATCCTCATGCAGTAATAGAAACGACTTTTAAAGGTAGTAATGCCTATGGTGGGATCGTAAAACAAACCATCTCAGCAAATGTAGATATTAAGACAGGCCAAATAATAAATATAATATCTAAGTGATAGCCGCCAAAACCCCGATTTTCGGGGTTTATTTTCTTGCTTACAGTAGAGCTAAAAACCAAAACCTATTTGCTCATCACCGTAGTGACTTGCCGGGAATGCCATTTTTGGTAATTTGAATTCTGGCGGTAATTCATGTTGATTGGGTGTACAGAGATAGCGTTCAACGGTTGTAATGGTTGTAAATGTACAGCCGCATAGCAGATTTTGGCATTGATGATAGCTGCGACGAGTTTCTTCACTCATCATTTCACTTGTGCGGGTCTTTGCTACAGCATTGCAGCGGGGACATATAAACGCCATGATATTAGCCCTCTAATCTAAAAGGGGTTTGCTTAATATAAGCATATCACGACTTGTGACTATTTTTGCTATTTTCGTCAGCCACGCTCATTTCTGTATTCTTAATTTTTAATTCAAGTTCCAGTGAAGTTGTATAACCACTGTCACCGATGTTGTGCCCCACTCTTGTTATTACCCACTCAGAGGAGTCAATCACTGTCTTAAAACCAATCACTTGCGCATAGAGATCCGGATAGAGATCTGGGCGGCCCCTTGCCAGTGTGATACTAAATTCGGCGGCTCCTCGTTGCAAAGTGGCCCATTTCGCCGCGGCAGCACGGCGGGCTATACGTTCTGTCTTGAATGTCTGACGCATCACATACACATTTCCCTCTGCACCTTCTAAATAATCGCCCTCTTTTTTGCTTGATTTATTTGATGCTGTTGCCTTGGTTTTTGTTTTTGTGGATTGGTCAGGCTGACTTTTACGCTTCATTGTTGTTGCGGGTTTTTTACCAAAGTTTAAATCCAACCAATAAGCCTTAACGCCGGTGTAAGCATCTCTATCAGCCAGGCTAAAATTATGCTTATCCCCAGATTCACGTTTGAGAGTAACAACCGGCAAGGGCTTACCGCTGCGTGAAACGCCCTGGCCGGGTACAATGAACAGCAACATACCGTTTTTGATTGTCGCAATTGCGCCGAGCATTTCAGCCATCCGGCCCAAAAAACTAATGTCAGACTCATTGGTTTGGTCGGCGTGGTCAATCTCAATATTCATCAATTGACGACTGACGCCGGGCTTTAAATTGTATCTGCCAGCAATCGCACTGACGACTTTTGCAACCGTGATATCGTGCCAGCTGTACTCTCGTTTGACATTGAATTCTTGTCTAAAGTCTGCAGACCTGGCGGTCACAGTTAATTGGTCCGGGGGACCGCTGTGACTAATTTCATCAACTGTAAAAAAACCTTTGTGAATAAGGGGTTCTCCCTGCCAGCCAATTGCAACAGAAATCTCGACGCCGCGTGGCGGTAATGCAACTTTACCGTCTGAGTCGTCAATGACCAACTCAAGCGTATCTGCTTCAAACCCCCGATTATCCGTTAGTGATAGTGAAATCAGCCGGTCATTCAGTGTTGTGATTTGCTGACCGCCAATCATTAGATCAAAAGCAGGCTGCTTGACGTATTCACTCGCCATTAAATTATCAAGAAAACTCATCACCCACCCAGTACCGATTTATTTCAGTCCATCATTGCCGCGCGTGCGCGTGTAGACAATTAGCGAGTGTTGTCGCGGTACCACGACACGCGGCACAACATGATTTCTTGTTGCTGAGCTATCACTATAGCAACATGTTCAATCATGAGAGTAAAAATCATGGCCGCTTTTCATCATGGGGTCTCTGTTACGGAGACAACAAAACTCAGTACGCTAATCCGGGACATTGATACGTCAATTATTGGCGTTGTTTGTACCGCTGATGATGCTGATCCAGAACTGTTTCCGCTGGACATGCCAACGCTGGTAACGCGTATTAACAGTGTGATTGGTAAAGCCGGGAAAACAGGGACGCTATACACAACACTGAAAGCCATTTCTGATCAGTGCAGCCCAAAAGTGATTGTTATCCGTGTTGCTGACGCAGCGAAACAAAAGTCGGGTGAAGATACAAAAACACAAGATCAGCTTGTTATCGGCGGTGTTGGTACCGATGGGCGCTATACCGGCTTATACGCCCTATTAACAGCTGAATCCAATGTTGGAGAACATCCACGGATTCTAGCGGCCCCCGGACTTGATACGCAGGCCGTCGCGGCTCAGATAGCGATATTTGCGGAGAAGCTGCGTGCATTCGCTTACATCGGCGCGAATGGCAATAAAACGCTGGCTGATGTGAAGAAATATCGTGAAAACTTCAATCAGCGTGAGCTGATGGTGATTTACCCCGATTTCATTACTTACAACAGTCAGTCAGGGAAAAATGAAACGATTCCCGCTACGGCGTTCGCCCTGGGGCTACGTGCTCGTATTGACGCTGATCAAGGCTGGCATAAGTCGTTATCTAACGTTCCCGTTAACGGCGTGCTTGGCATTTCTGCTGATATTTGGTGGACGCTGCAAAGTACCGACACTGACGCTAACGATCTCAACAGCAAAGGCGTAACTACACTGATTAAAAGAGATGGTTTCCGTTTCTGGGGCAATCGTACTTGCGACAGTGAAACTTACTTCTTTGAAGTCTATACCCGTACCGCTCAGATCTTGGCAGATATGATTGCCGAAGCGCATTTCTCTTATATTGATAAAACGCTAACCCCTTCTCTCATCAAAGATGTGATCGATGGCATTAATAGAAAAGGAGTACAACTGGTCACAGAAGGGAAATTGTTGGGCTTCGAATGTTGGTATGACCCGGCAGACAATCCGAAAGAAAACTTGCGGGATGGTAAAGCGCATATTCGCTACAAATATACGCCGGTACCGCCGCTGGAAAATCTACAACTCACTCAGACGTTCACTGATGAATATTTCGCCGTTTTTAATCAGTTAGGCTAGAGGAAACACACAATGGGTATGCCAAAAAAGTTGTTCATGTTTGATACGTATATCAACGGTCAAACATATTTAGGCCAGGTTGAAGAAGTCACTACGCCTAAGCTGTCATTGAAAACCGAAGATTATCAGGGCGCCGGCATGCCGGGATCAGTCGCGGTACTCGTCGGAATGGACGGGGGCGCGTTGGATATGGATGTCACAATGGGCGGTATTGAAGCTTCATTGCTGAAAACATGGGGCGGTACGCTTGACAGTCTGCAATTGCGCTTTGCTGGTTCTTACTATGACGATGCAACCGGGCAGACTATCGCGTGTGAAATTCAGACGCGAGGACGTTTCACGGAACTTGACTGGGGTTCGGCAAAAGCGGGTGACAACACTCAACATAAATACACGCTGAAAAACACGTATTGCAAAGTCACGATTGATAATAGTGAAGTGTTCGAAGTCGATATGTTGAATTTGGTCTGGAAAGTCGACGGCAAAGATTTACTTGAGCAGCACCGGGCCAATATCGGCCACTAATCTAATTATCTACTTAATTTAATGGCCGTAATTACGCCAATTGGCCAATTGCAGGAGATTTAACCATGTCAAAAACAATTACCCTCTCAGAACCTTTAGAGCGCCACAACGGGGAAACCATTACACAGGTCACGATCACTGACACGATGAAGCAAGTGGGCGCCTTACGTGGGTTAAAACTGTATGACGTCATGACAAGTGATGTGAACTCTCTCATCACGCTATTGCCGCGTGTGACACAGCCGCGTTTGACAGAAGCAGAGATTAACAGCATGGGGATTCAGGATTTCACAGCACTGGCAAGCGGTGTTGCTGATTTTTTAGCACCGAGCTCGGAAGCCGATACGATCAAAACACAGGACGAAAAATAATTCCGTGCCCGTTTGTGGAAACAGACGAAATTATCGCGGATATCGCGACGGTTTTTCACTGGGCCCCGTCTGAGTATGACGCAATGACCGTGCTCGAATTATTAAAATGGCATGAACGCGCAGCCGCACGCAATGGAAGTGATTCATGACAGATCGTAATCTTAACATCCGTGTATCACTGAGCGCCGCTAATAAGTTATCCGGTCCCGTTAGTGCTGCCAGTCGTGCAGCGGCGGGGCTGGCTTCTCAAATCAAATCAACGTCAAGCGACATTAAGAGCCTGGCAAGTCAGACAAAAACGTTTGACCGCTTAAGCGATTCTATTAAAAAAAACGCGGAGACTTACGACAAAGCCAAAGCTAAAGCCAAAGAGTTAGCGGCGCAATTTCCGCGGTTCAGGGAACAAACCGAAGAACAGCGCAAAATCCTGCTTGCAGCCAGACAGGAACGGGATCGCTATGGCCGCACACTGGATAAAGAAAAACAGAAATTACAAGCGGTTGGCGCTCAGATGTACCGACACGGCGTTTCTGTTCGTCAAAGCGATAATGCCACTGCTCAAATAACCCGTCGCACTGAAATTTACAATCAGCAATTAGCCGAGCAGCAACGGCGATTAAATGCGGTCACGCGTGCCCAGAATAGCTATAGCAAAGCCAAGGAAATGCGCGGGAAGCTTGCCACCGCAGGGGCTGCTGCGACGGCGGGTAGCGCGGGCTTTCTGTATGCTTCATCTCGCATCATGGCACCCGGTCTAGATTTCGATGAGGGCATGTCTGGCGTTCAGGCACTAACCCGTCTCGATAAAAATGATCCTCGCCTTAAGATACTCAGAGAACAAGCCAGAGCATTAGGGGCCAGTACGGCATTTACCGCGACTGATGCGGCGGCAGGTCAGAAATTTTTGGCTATGGCGAACCTTACCCCTGAATCTATCAAAGCGGCGTTACCCGGCGTGCTTAATATGGCATTAGCTGATGACGTGGACCTGGGGGAAGCTGCTGACATTGGCTCAAACGTGCTGACCCAGTTCAAACTCAATGCTGATCAGATGGACCGGGTGTCTGACGTTCTGACTGCGACATTTACTCGAAGCAATACTGATTTACGGCAACTTGGCGAAACCATGACTTATGCCGGGCCAATTGCTGCCAACCTGGGCATTAGCTTAGAAAGCATGGCATCAATGGCCGCAATGATGGCCGCGAATGGCATGCGCGGCAGCATGGCGGGTACGGCTTTGAGGGGGGGGTTATCCCGCCTTGTCGCGCCTGTCGGCGCGGGCGCGGATGCCATGAAGGCTCTGGGTATTAAAGTCAGCGGGGCCAACGGTAAATTGCGGGATATGGGCGATATTCTAAAAGAACTGGATCAAAAACTCCGCAAATATGATCAACCCAGCCAAATACGCATCAAAAAAGACATCTTCGGTGAAGAAGCGATGGTCGGAATGGGGGCCGTGCTAGAAGGTGCCGCAAACGGTAAATATGACGAACAGAAAAAGGCTAATGAAAATTCAAAAGGTGAAGCCGAAAAAGTTGCAAAAGTCAAAATCGATAACCTGAAAGGCGACCTTAAACAACTCAAATCAGCGTGGGAAGATTTGGGGATACAAATGGAGGAGAGTGTTGACTCTCCGTTCCGAAAACTGACACAAGGGCTAACAAAGATTATTGCTCGCGTCGGCGACTGGATGAAAGCCAATCCCAAATTAACCTATGCAATCATGGTTGGCACGCTGGTTATCGTGACGCTAGTCGGCGCACTGGGTGCACTGGCGCTGGCTGCTGCTGCGGTCATTGTGCCTCTTGCTGCGATGAAACTCAGTATATTTATGCTGACGGGCGGCGGCGGGATCGGCAAATTAATTCCGTCCGTTGGTAGATTAACGGGGGGCTTAAAAGGGTTGCTGCCTTCACTAGGTGGCGTTAGCAGAAGTATTAAGGGATGGGGGCCGATTTTCCAAAATAGCAGCGCGGCATTGCGCCGTTTTGGCGGCCAGCTTGTAACAAGCGGAGCCAATGGATTTAAAGCGTTAGGGAGTGGAGCATCGGCAGCGGGACGCGGGATCGCGATGGCTTTTACACAGCCAATGGCGACTATGTCTATGCTGTTCAACGGGTTAAAGAGCTTAGTTTCTTCGGGGTTTGGTGCATTGCGGAGTGGCGGAACAATCGCGCTTAGAGCATTGATGAGCGGGTTTTCGCTGTTACTGAGTCCGCTTGGTCTACTTATTGTTGCTATTGTCGGTGCCGCGATATTGATTTGGAAATACTGGGAACCCATTAAAGCGTTTTTTAGTGGTTTTTTTTCCGGCTTGATTGAAGGGCTGGCGCCGATTAAACAGGCATTTAACGCTGCGTTTGCGCCATTTGCGCCTATTTTTGATGGTATTGCGAATGCAGTTAAAAAAGTGTGGGACTGGTTCACAAAACTATTTGAACCCGTCAATACCACATCAGAAGATTTGAAAGCGTGTACAGAAGCCGGAAAAACATTTGGGGAAATTGTCGGAAAAGCAATCGGTGCTGTAGTATCCGTCATTTTGAAAGTAGCCGAGGGCGTTAGCTGGCTGCTTGAAAAACTTGGCGCGATTCCCGATGCCACAAAAGCCGCCGCTGAAGCTGCTCAGGTCATGAATAAGGCTGGTGAGCCTATCAAACCTGCCGAAGTCGGTGATGGGGTTGCGTGGCGATGGGATGATAAATTAAAAAAAATGGTCAAGGAAGAATGGAAACCCGGCGCCGAAGAACCAATCAAACAAGCAGGCAAAAAAGCTGATGAAGTAGCTGGTAATGATAAAAAAACCAATATACCGGCATTCGGTACCGAGGTTTACACCCCTAAAGGAGATAAAAAGAACAATAAGAATCAGACAGGCGGGGGAACCACAAATACATCATTACAAAATACTGCATCACTCGCTGACGCGAATAAACTGGGTGAAATTGTCTTTAAGAATTATCCCGCCGTGACTGCAATAGATGGCGCGTATCGTGAGCCCCAATTGAATGTACCGCGTGCCTCATTGTTATCTCGACTAAAAGATTCTGCGATGGGGCTTGCAAATGCGGTGCTGCCAGAACCACAACCGGCGTTCGCTGGCATTCCGGTACCGATTGATCTGAACGGAAATAGAAATGAGCGGCAAAGAGCGAGTGACAACTACACTTTCGAGCTGAATTTTTACGGCGTTGATATGCGTGACAGCAAAGCCCTGGGTGACTTAGTGAAAGAAAAAATACGTGAACTGATGCGAGAAAATAATACGCGTCGCCGTTCTCGTTTAACTGATGGAGATTGATTTTATGATGATGATCTATGGTATGTTTGTTTTTATGTTGAATACCGCGCCCTACCAAACGTTAAGTCGTGAAATGGCTTGGCGGCATGTGAAAAATGACCGCGTGGGGAAATCGGCAAAATGGCAGTATATCGGGGCGGGTGAAGATAGCATTACGCTTGATGGAGTGCTCTATCCAGAAGTGACGGGGGGTGATATTTCTCTTGAAGCCCTGCGCACACTTGCATATGCGGGCAGGGCTTGGCCGTTAATTGAGGGCACCGGCATGATTTACGGTATGTTCGTGATTGAAAGCCTGAATGAAACCCGGACCGAATTTTTTTCTGATGGAAAAGCACGAAAAATTGAATTTACTTTATCACTGAAAAAAGTCAGTGAAGATATTAGAGAAGGCTTAAGCAATATCACTGCTGATGATCTACTTAATATTGTTAAGTAATGTAGTACGTTTGCCCACTCTGTTTTTATTTAAAGCGTTAACTGTATCTTGAGATATCGCAGCAATATCATTGCGGATTTTCTCATTATCACTTTTCGACGATATAAGCTTTCTATAATTGGTTGCTGGCATGATATCCATGATACTACTTACAGCAATAAAAAAACGACGTATTGACATCTCTAATTTCCAAATCTGGGTACAGTAGACAAGGGCCAAACGGCCCTGTTCTTATTTAGGTACAGGCGGCCACTCAACGTCAGGCGCTTGATTCACATCTACACGAGTCAGCAATACTCTGTACTTTTTCCATTCGAGTAGAGCGGCTTTCTCTGAGTCAGTAGCGACTTCTAAATCAACAGAGTCTTGTAGCAATGAGAGTGTTTCATTTGCTTGTTGTAACAGTGCTGCTTGTTGTTGCTTAGCTTCATTAATCTGATGGGATTTGAGAAGGTCTTTATCAACTACCCATTCTTTACCGTTCCACTTATCGAAGTCTGTGGGAGGCTTCTTGAACGTCAGGGTATCCGGCAGTTCACCGATTTCAGTGACTTCTTGCGGAGCGCGAGTTAACGTGTCGTAAGCTGTTTTGCCACGGTAATCCGGGAGGATTTGCCAGCACTTACCGTCTTCACTGCGACAAACGGCCACATCGTGAGAATCGGGAAGCTTTGGCGCATCGGGATAAGCACCGGCTGACAGACTGACACCCAACATCACATACTCAATGTCTGAAACTGTGAATTCTCTCGTTATCTGATTCGAGTGATAAACCTTTATCCAGCCTGCCTGAATTGCTAATCCGTCTTTACCTAATACGGCTGTTTCATGTTCTAAAGAGTACTTTTGTTCAGTCATTATGCTGCTCTCACTATGTAGTTAAATGCGACGTTGCGGGGGCGGGTTTCGTTTGCTGCTGCTTCAGTAACGCCGCCAGTGTACGTATTTTGATCAAGTGAACGTGTGTATGTGCTTCCTTTTCCTGTTGACCAGGACTGATTCCCGGCGAGAATGAGGTCTTCAACATTTTGTTTTGAAGCTACTTTATAGTGATTATGATCTTGTATCGCGTCTCCTTGCCATGTTCCAGGCATTCGCCCTGGATCAACGCCTCGACTATCATCCCATCCCCTGATAAATTCACCGCGCAAATCAAGAAGTTGCCCGGAGGGATAAGCTTCTGCTAACTTTGGGTATTTTGATTTATCAAACGTTTGGCCGTTGCACGTAAGATAACCGGCCGGAGTGTATCTGTGAGGATACGGAAGCGGAACGCCGACTGGAACAATATCATCAAGTGTTGCTAACGTGCCGTTTTTGTTTGGGAAATTAACAAGATAAATATTATTACCCGCAGCGTTTCGCTTATATAAATAAATAGATTGCTCATTATCATTAGTTAGATTTGCCTCGATAGCAAAGAATCCTCTGTTTTCTTTTCCAGCTGGCGGTAAAAAATTAATTAATGGATATATGCTCCTTGTATTAACAACTCCAATATTCCCTCTTGCGAAATTAGCATCAACAAAGCTTTGCTGCGCTGAATTCCTCGCCAACTCCACCGTCTCCACCAATCCGAGGTTTTTCACAAACTCACTTTTATTAGGGATGTCTGCGCCATTTTGATTTTTGGCTAGTTTACTATTTGCATTATCATTTACATCAGAAACTAACTTCTGAGTGGCTGCAAGGGTATTACTGTTGCCTGTTTTGTCTGTGAGCTGGGTGATGCCTTTTTGGGTTAATGAGGCGTCGGGCATGCTTGCAAGCTTACTTGCTGCAAGATCATAAGCCGCTTTTACGGCTTTTGGCGTAGCAGATAAGGTTTCACTTACGCTATTTGTCGCACTACTGAGTTGTACTATCCCCTTCTGAGTCAATGAGGCATCAGGCAACGGCGGTAAATTCTTTTTCAGCAAATATTGTGGATGCGGATCACTAGCTGCAAGATGCTCTTTAAATGCATTATCACAGTAAGCTTTCACTTCAATCGTGTTTTTATCGACATACTCGCGCGTTGCCAGTACGACAGAGGGATCAACTTTTAACGTGACTGACTCAGTACTGTTAACAATTAAAATCATTCTCACCGTCTGCGTTCTGCCTGACCCTTCTTGTAATTGGGGTTTATAGGTTTCCGGGCAATTCGCTACTGCTATCAGACTATCCTCGCCATCAAATAAGCCAATTTCACGCATCCACCAACCACCCTCACTTTCAGGGATAATCTGTTCAGCAATAATTTGGTTAGTGTTTACCGGATCGACGCTTAATGTATTAATCGCGGCTCGACGCTTTTCATTGACTAATTGTGTTTGATTAGCGTCAGGCTCTGGTAATTTGCCGGCGCCGTCGCCCACGGCCATGTGAGTAATGCTAATTTTGGTACCCAATGCGGCAGCATTCGCCAGCTTTGCCGCACCCAACTTAGTTAAAATGGCAAAGTATTTCATGATAAAATCCTCATCGTATCAATCAAATGAACCGCAGATCCCGCATGAGCGGTACCTTTAGTTTCAATCATTTCTGGCAAATAGGGGTAAACTGTCAGACTATCGCCGATATAGCTTGTTGCCGCGCAGTGAATGACACCCGATATATCTAAACTGACAGCCAAGCCGATTAGGTGGCGGCTCACAGGTTTGGCATCAGAGATTAAACGTTCAAGCTCTGAAAATATTTCCGCAGTAATCCCGCTCTCACGAACGCCGACTTCAAGTCGAAAAGTGCCGGGCGCATCATTGGTTTGCCACCATTCCTTTATTTGAATGAAATAGCCCAATGGCTCTACCACACGGCGGATAGCACCAATAGTGCCCTTATGTTTGTGCAAAAATAGTGAGTTTTTTATTACATCCCGCTTAGTCGTTACCGGCCAGTTTTCATCCCAACGATCAACGGACCACGCCCACGCCAGATAAGGTAATAACTCCACCGGGCAAGTATCAGGATTCCAGAGCTGGCGAAGCGGTACCGGAACATTTTGCAATTGTGCACATGCCTTAGCTGCGGCCACTTCCAAAACGGTAGAACCCGATGGCAACAAGCGGTCATTCATCAGAACCCCCGACACTGAGTTTTGCGCTGGTGCAAAATGACACCTGGGTTTTATCTAACACAACATCATGAGCGGGTGATTTCAATTCCACGCGTTGCACGCCCTCCACATGTAGAGCGGCATAAATGGCAGATAAGCGAATATCACGCCCTAAACGATGTTGTGTCTCTGTGTAGCGTTTCATTTGTTGCATGGCGGCAATGCGAATCGGTTCGGACTCCGGTGTCGGATAGAGATAAAGCACGGCATCAATCTGATATTCAATTACTTTTGCTGACTGAACTATTAGCCGGTCAGCAACCGGTCTAACATTCTCGTCATTAAGAGCTATAGCCACTTTATCCAACAAATCTTGTGATGCTACGCCGTTATTTTCTCGCGACATAATAGTCACAGTGACATTTGCCGGTGACGGGCTGATAGCTGATGCATCAGCAACACGGCCATCAGCACTCCGGGCATGATATTCATAAGCACCCACCGGCCCGGCAACGCTCAGCCCCTCGAAAGCCTGGGGGATACGAACGCGAAAATCGTTATCGGATTCCATGATAGCCGCAATAGGCGGAACCGTGTCGTTATCAGCTTGTTGCAGCATGAGACGCGTAATATTGTTATTTGCGCCCAACTGATCTAAATCGCTACCCGCTGCATAGGCCACCATCACCGCGCGAGCCGCTTCATTCACGCGCTGGCGCAGCAATAACTCCCGATAAGCATTCTCTTGTAATAATTTCACAATGGGTTCAGATTCCAACTCAAGCGTGCGAGTGATTGCAGCTCGTTGCTCTTCGGGATAAAGAGATATCAGCCTGGCTTTACGTTCAGCCAACAGGCTTTCATAATCCAGTGGCTCGACGACATCAGGTGGCGGCAACTGGCTTAAGTCAATGGTCGGCATAGTTTCACCTCACGGGGATAGCTATTGTTAAGTCATTTCCGTTGATATAAACGCCAGTTATTTCAACGTGCATTTCTCCCGCTTCTGCTCGCTGAAATGTAATTGTTGTGAGTCGTACGCGGGGTTCCCAACGCATGATTGCCATATAACAAGCACTCATAATTTTTAGACGTAATGCCGGATTCTGCGGCTGATCAATCAATGCGGGCAGCAATGAACCGTATTCGCGTCGCATGACGCGTGTGTTGATTGGAGTCATTAAAATATCGGTGATGCTCTGGCGAACGTGTTCAATATCAGTCATGTTGCGGCCCGTTTGCTTATTCATACCCAAAAATTTCATTATGCAGGGCCTCCTGATGTGTCACCGCCTGATCTGACGCCGGTGTGTTTATGGGAATCCACGATCACCCCGTTTGAGCTGAATTGCCCGTCGTTATGCTCAATATTTCCAGTCATTTTTCCGCCTTTTTGCACTACCAAGCTGGCTGTTGTCAGTAAATTGGTACAAATGACGTGAGGCGTATCAAGCGTAATTTGACTGCTTGCGGTACAAGTCATTTCTGGCGCAGTGACATGAACAGAACCGGAGGCATTCACCGTTGCGGTTTTAATACCCGTTACTTTTAAGGCACTGACCGCTGGCTCATATTCCATCACTGCCCCATCAGGAAAAGCAATATGAACAGCCTCGGCAGAAACTGACGGCGCCGGAAACTGATCAGAATAAACAGCCGGTAAGACAAAAGCAGTAGTCAACTCTCCACCAATGGCAAGCAATAAAACCTGTTCGCCAACACTGGGCGCCCACCAGGTACGGGAATGACCTGCTCGCAGTGTCAGCCAGGGTATCCAATCCGTTTTTAAGTCACCTGTCCTTACCCGACAACGATGACCAACGAGATCAACATCCGTGACCAAGCCGACGCGGATAATATTTGTTAATAGTCGATGCAATTCTGGCAGTGTCATAGTTCACTCACGAGGTCATGATAAATTAATTCAATCAGTTGCAGTCGCTCATGCGGCGTGATGCCTAACAATTGACGTTGCGGATACTTCGTTTCTGCCAACGCGTTAATACTGCCTTCCAAACCGTATTGATGCTGACGAGCAATTGCTGCGGCCCGGCCTTGAAAACCAACAACAGCGGCGGCTGATGATGCACTGGACTTAAGAAAACGCGCGGTTCTCAATCGCCGGAACATCGGATCGCGGCGATTTGACGTTTTTTTCACTTCACTGTGATTGATTTCCAGATAACGCTCTATATTACTGCGATAAAATGAACGTACCGCGTTACGTTCTTCGTCAAAGCCAGTAATCATACGCCCCCGGCGTCCGCGCGTTGCGCGCCAATTTTTCAGCGTGCGCACATCTCCTTGGTACAAAAACTTAATACCCTTCTGCGAGCGTAATACGCGACGGCGGCGCGGCTCATAAGCGGTACCATCCACATTTTTTTGGCTGCGAATGCGCTTCTGTTGGTCAGCGCGGATCGCCTTTGACAGCTTATTAGCCAGTCGGCGGCGGTATGCCGGTTTTGTGGTACTGATTAATTTTTGCAGTTCATTATCAAGCGCAACGAACAGTGAATTATTTTCCGTCATTGCTGTACGCTCCCGTCAATCAATACACCCCAAGGATCTTTAGCAGAGGGATAAGGAGGCTCATCAAGATGTTGGGCTGTCAATCGCCCGTTTTCTGATTGAACAACAACACGTTCAGTTGTTCGCAATACAAATAAAATATCTGCGGTACCGTCACTTAAGATATCGGCATCAAACTTCATGCCATCCGTACGCTGATCAGGATTAAATAACAAATCAGGTTGATGCCGACGCGCCCACTCAAGAACCGACACGCTGAGACTGTCGAGCGAATGCGGGTAGTCAAGCGCAAGCACATGTAATTTATACTGATACAAAAATGACGGTGACGCCGTTCCTGTCGCTATCAGATTTCCTTCTGTGACATACACTTCCAGTCGGTCTGGATTTTGAACAAAAAAGGGATTGTGTTTTGTGATAATGTCTCTCATCAGTTTTGTTTTCAGCATATCTCCCCCTACTGGCACTGGGTTTTTATGTAGTCCTGCAAATATTTTATTTGCTGTTCGTTCTCAACAATCATTATCCGGTTTAGCAACAGCACGACACGCAGCCATACATGCTGTTTGCATATCGTTTCTTGCAATTGAAAGCCAACGCTTATCAGCATCACAATCACAAAGAGAATCCAACTGGGCAATAAACTGGCGACTGATTTCTTTCAATCGGTTCATGTTAGCGATATCTTTATCATCAAGTTTTCGATAGCCCTGTATTTTGCTGCCGTCTTGCTGTTTAGCTTCGTTCATCGTAAACACTCCATTCTAATGTAGTCCTGCAACCCCAGAATCATTTACTCTGAGGTCTCTGAGGTGGCAGGGTGTTCATGAATACTGTTCCTTGGCCCAGTTTCTCCAGTCAAACCCACATTCACATTT